>NZ_CP012154.1:0-240000 GCF_001187785.1 Wenzhouxiangella marina | reverse complement strand
CGAGCTCCATGCGCGCACCGACCACGACCGCGTGCAGGGAGCGCAGCAGTTCCACCGTATCCGGGTTGAGCTTGTTCGGCATGATCGACGATCCGGTACAGAAGGCCGGGTCCACGCGTACGAAACCGAATTCCTGGCTGGCGAAGAGACTCAGGTCCCAGCTGATCCGACGCAGGTCCGACGTCGCGGCCGCCAGCGCATCCAGGGCCCGAAGCTCGACCTTGCCTCGACTGTTCTGGGCATACTGGGGATTGACCACCAGGCGGTCGAATCCCAGATCCGCGGCCACACCGTCCCGATCCAGCGGGAAATTGACGCCGAAGCCAGAAGCGGTCCCCAAAGGACTGGCGTCCAGCCAGGCCGCTGTTTGCCTGGCCAGCGCCACATCATCGATGAAGGCCTCGGCATGGCCCGCCCACCAGAGCCCGAGGCTCGACGGCATCGCCTGCTGCAGATGCGTGTGCCCCGGCAGCACCTGATCGGCCTCCCGTTCCGCACGGTCCAGGCAGACGGCGGCGATCGCTTCGCAGGCCCTGGCCAGACGACCCAGGCGATCCTTCATGTAGAGACGAAGGGCCACCGCGACCTGATCGTTGCGACTTCGCCCGGCATGAATCCGGGCGCCGATGTCACCGAGCGACTCGATCAACCAGGCCTCGATGGCCGAATGCCCGTCCTCGTAGCGACTATCGAGAACGAATTCACCATCCTCGAACCGTCGTGCGAGAGTCCGGAGGCTGTCGTCCATGGCGTCGGCCTGCTCCTGGCTGAGCACGCCGATCCTCGCCAGGCCCTGGGCATGCGCCCGGCTGGCACGAATATCGAAGGGAAGCAGCTCCCGGTCCAGCACCACGTCCTCTCCGGCAAGAAAGCGCATGACGCGCCCATCCACTTCTGCGGACGATGCCTTCTTCCAGATGTAATCACTCACGGCTTGCTCCAGTTGCTTGTTCGTGGACCCGGCGCCGATCGGGCGCTCCTTTCAGGAGTCAATGAACTCCAGCCCCGATCGCTCATCGAGCCCGAATGCCAGATTGATGTTCTGCAGCGCCTGACTCGCCGCGCCCTTCAGCAGGTTATCCAGCACGACGACCAGGCTGGCTCGGTGCGGGTTGCGTTCATCGACCGTGAAACCCCCAACCGCCAGGCTCGGCGTGCCGGCCACGTCGCGGATTTCGGGAATGGCTTCACTGACGCGAACCAGGGCTTCACCCGCATAGCAGGCCTCGAAATGGGCAAGCAACTCGGCCCCGCTGGTCGGATCGGCCAGATCGATGGCCATGGTCAGGGAGATACCGCGGAAAAACGGTGCGACGTGCGGGTGGAAGCGAACCGGTCGACCGAGGCGCGTCGAAACCTCACGCTCATGAACATGGCCACTGAGCGAGTAGGGGATCAGATTGTCGCGCAGGCGATCCGGATCATTGCGCGGCGAAGGCGTCCTGCCGGCGCCGCTGAAACCGGACACGCCGAAGATCACCGGCGGACGGACCAGCCAATCGCGGATCGGCAACAGGCCGAACTGGGCGCCCGTCGCGTAGCAGCCGGGATTGGCGATGCGACGGGCACCGACCAGGGCATCGCGATTCCACTCGCTCAGGCCGTAGACCCAGGCCTCGTCGAAACGCCAATCTGCACCGAGATCCAGGATCAACGCGTCGGGATGCGCCTTCTCGATGGCTTCGACCCAGGGCGCGCTCTTGCCGTTGGGCAGGGCCAGCACCCAGATTTCCGCGTCGACCCGAGCGACCTCGTCCACCGCCAGGGCGGTGTAGGTCCGATCCGGGTCCGGCCAGTTCGGCACCTGCTCGCGGATCGGGGATCCCGCCTGGCTGCCACTGGAGGCCAGCGCCAGTTCGATGCCCGGGTGATCGACAAGCAGCTTCAACAACTCCGAGCCGGTATAACCGCGGCCTCCGATCAGGGCCAGCCGCCTCATGGCGCCACCCGCCCCTGGATGATTCTCGCAACACGATCCTGCATGACGTTCTCTCCTCCCTAATCGACCCAGCCGGAGTTCCGGCCCAGGGCGTCCTCGACCACTGATCCAAGCAGCCCGAAATCCTCGATGCCGATCGTGTAGACGACCCACTCTCCGTGTCGATGCGTGGTGTGCGCCTGCTGGAAATACCAGCCGGCGATCGGATTACCGGCCCTGGCTCGCCAGTAGACCCTCGGAAATCGCTGCCGCAGGGCCTGCCATAGCGCCGCACCCAGGCCCTCGCCCTGTGCTTCGGGGGTCACCACGAACTTGTCCAGATAGGGAATCCCGTCGACGCCCTCGGTCATCAGGGCCGCCGCTCGACCGCTTTCGGCCCAGAACAGACCCAGGACCTTCCGGCCAGCCAGCCAGTCGGCCTTGAGCTGACGACCGAAACTCTGCTCGAGCAGGCGCTGCAGTGGCGCGCGCAGCGAGTCCTGAATGGCGTCGAACCAGTCGATCCGCTCTCCTCGGCGGATCAGGGTGCCCGCGCCCGTATGCGTGAAGAGCTCGCGGGTCAGATTGGCCGCGGAGGTGATCGACACGGACGTATCCGGCGGAAGCTTTTCCAGCATGTCATGAATCTGCTCGAGCTTCAGCCGCATGCCCGAATGCACCCAGGGCTGAGCGAGCAGATGCTCGTAGTCGGTGGTCAGACTGATCGCGGAAATCACCCGACCGCTGCCATCGAGCAGGCCACCGGTGCCGGTCAGGAAGATCACCTTGTGCGGCTTGACCGACCACACGAGTTCGCGCGCGGCGATGTCGGCGTTGATGTTCATCACCTGGCCGGAAGGGGATTCGCCCAGGCAAGCCACTACCGGCAAGGCTCCGGCCTGAATGGCCTTGCGTACGGGCTCGAGCTCCACTCGCTCGACCTGGCCGACCAGGCCAAGGCGTTCGCGATCGGCCAGACTGGCCTCGAAGACCCCGTGGAGAATGCCGCGCGCACGCACGCCGCGCGCCTCGAGCGCGTCGACCAGGGCCATATTGGCTCGATAGATCACCGGCCGGGCAACCGCCATGACTTCTTCGGTGGTGACCCGCAGACCATCGCGCTTCTCCACCGGCACGCCGGCCGCCTGCATGGCCTCGTCCAGCTGGGGGCCGGCGCCGTGCAGGACGATCGGCGTCAAACCCAGCCGATGCAGGAAGGCCAGGGCGGCCGCCAGCTCATCCAGATCGTCCTGCATGACCGCGCCGCCGACCTTGACCACGGCAAAGCGGGTTTCCTCGATGCGCGAGAACTGCTTCAGGTATTGCCGGGCTTCCCGGCTGGAGCCAAGCTGGCCCAGCAGTTCGATCACGGTACGACGCACTTCAGCCATGGCCGATCATCCTTGCGTAGATTTCATGCGCCTGCCGAAGCTGCGCCAGTTCGACCCACTCATCCACCGCGTGCGCCTGGGCGATGTCCCCGGGCCCCAACACGAGGGCCGGCAAGGCAGCGGCCGAGAACAGCGAGGCCTCGGTCCAGAAGCCCACCGGCTCGCCGATCTCCAGGTCATGGGCAAGACAGAACTCACGGGCCGCCTCGTCATTCTGACCCGCGGCCGGCAAGGGTGGACCGGCAAAGGGGATCTCCCAGCTGGCATGTGCGTCGGCACCGGCCAGATCCTTCAGCGCGTCGAACAGGGCCTCATTGGACTGCCCAGGCCCGAGTCGCGCCGAATAGTGCAGTCGGGCATCGCCCGCGATGACGTTGGACTTCGTGCCTCCGGAGACCAGCCCGAGGTTGAAGCAGGTCGGCCGGCCAGCGGCCGCTTCGCTTTCGCAGTGGGCGAGGGCGGCCGTGGTCCAGCGGGCCAGGCGATGATTCGCGTTGTCTGCCAGCGCTCGAAACTCGGACGAATGCCCCATGACACCAGCGAAGTGCCCCTTGACCGAAAGGAAGCCTCGATGCGCCAGAATCGCTTCGCAGCCGGTCGGCTCGCAGACCACCACCTGACGGTAACCTCGATGGCTTTCGGACTCCAGAAAGCGGCGCACGCAGCAACTGCCCGCGCCTTCCTCGTCGCTGGAGAACAGCAGGGCCATGTCCGCATCGCTGTCCTCGGCCAGCGTCAGCAGCGCGGCGGCCGCGCCCTTGATGTCGCAGACGCCGCGACCGTAGGCTCGATCCCCTTCGACACTCAATTCCAGCGGAGGGCGGGTCCAACCCTCACCGACCGGAACCGTATCGAGATGACAGTTGAACAGCAGCTCCGGCCGCCCCCGGCGAGCATAGAGGTTCACGTGCCCGTCGCCGAAATCGGCCACCTCCACCCCGAAGCCCCGCGCCTCGAGCACCTGTCGACAGTGCTCGAACATCGACGCCCCCGGCCCGAACGCGCGCGGCGGATTCTGACTGTCGCACTCGACCAGCCTGGCCAGATGATGAAGAAGCCGTTCCATTACTTCAGACCTGTCTCGGACTTGTTCAAAACCAAAATCTTCTGGTCGCAAAGCAGCAAAGCAGCGAAGAAGAGGAAAAAAGGGAAAGCACCAACCCGCTTTGAACCTTTGCCGCTTTGCCGCTTCGCCGCTTCGCGACATGGAAATTTCTTGGTTCTATCATGACGCCGGTTTTCTGACCCGGGCGGCGAGGGTCGATGACTGGCCAATGAGTTTGACGAAGCCCTCGGCTTCTTCCGGGGTCCAGCCCGCCGACTGCGCATAGACCGAGTTCGGGTCCTTGAGCAGGTAGCGCGAACCCACCGAAACTGCGGTCGCGCTGCCGCCATGGGTCGCCAGACGAACGACACCGGTAACGTAGCGATTCGCCGATTCCAGATAGGCCTCGAGATCGTACTTGTGCGGCTCGAAGAAGAAGCCGGTGTAGACCAGTTCCGCCCAGCGCTGGGCGATGGTCTGATGAAACTGGTTCTGGAGGCGGGTGTTGACCGCCTCGCGGAGCGCGCGCTGGGCGATCATCAGGCCATCGACGCCCGGGCATTCGAATACGATCCGGCCCTTCAGACCGATCGAGACGTCGCCGGTGTAGATGTGCCGCCCGACCCCGTAGGCCCCAAGCTGACGATTGAGCTCGGCCAGCAGGGCCGGGCCCTGCATCGGCCGATCGTTCAGGCTCACCGCCCGGCCGGCCTCGAAGCCGATGGTCAGCTCCAGCGGCGCCTCGGGCCAATCGGCGCGGGGCCGACACCAAACATGAGTGTCGTCTCCGGGCTTTCCGAATTCGTCGATTTCCTGCCCGGACAGGGTCACACCCAGCAGGTTCTCGTTGATCGAGTAACGGCTGGAGGATTCGGGCACCTCGATACCGGCGGCGGCCATCAGCTCCAGCTCGTGGGCGCGAACGTTGCGAGTCTCGCGCTGCAGATCGCGGATCGGCGCGTGAATGACATAGTCACCCAGGGAGCGCACCGACTGATCGAATCGCAGTTGATCGTTGCCCATGCCCGTGCAGCCGTGTGCAAAGTGCGTCGTGCCCAACTCGTCGGCCAGCCGCAGACACTGCTCGACGATCACATAGCGATCCGAGCAGAGCATCGGGTATTGCTCCAGCATACGCGCACCGGACCAGAGCAGAGGCACCACGAACTGGTCCCAGAGCGGCTCCGAGGCGTCGAGCTCGTGGTGCTTTGCGGCACCGAGGGCATCGGCACGATCGGCGATCCATCGCTTCTGCTCGGCGGAAATACCACCCGTATCGACGAAGGCCGTATGCACTTCGAAGCCCTGCTGTTTCAGGGCCAGCACGCAGTAGCTCGTATCCAGACCGCCGGAAAACGCCAGCACCACCGTTTGTTTGTCAGCCATCAATCCGTTCCTTCGCCTTGTTCCTGGTTGTTCAACAGCGCCGTCATCAGCGCTTTCTGCACGTGCAGCCGGTTCTCGGCCTCGTCGATGGCCACGCAGTAATCGGCATCCATCACCTCATCGCTGGCCTTGACGTTTCGTCGCAGGGGCAGACAGTGGCTGAAGCGCGCGTTCCGGGTCAGGGCCATCTTGGCGCCATCGACCATGAAGTGCCTGTAGGGTGCACGAAGCTGGGCCTCCTCTTCCGGACGACCGTAGAAAGGAAGGGCGCCCCAGCTCTTCGCGTACACGAAGTCGGCGTCCGTGTAGGCCTTCTCGATGTTGTGGGTAATGTTGAACCGGCCACCGGAAGACTCCGCCTGATAATGCGCCGCGTCCATGAAATGTTCGTCAAGCAGGTAGGCGTCATCGGGGACCAGCAGGGTCACGTCCATGCCGAACTTCGTCGCGATCAGCAGCGCCGAATTGGCCACGGCGGTGTTCAGGGGCCGCGGATGCCAGGTCCAGGTCAGCACGAATTTCCTTCCGTCGGGCGCCCCCAGATGATCCTGGATGGTACGCATCAGGGCCAGTTCCTGGCAGGGATGGACGATCGTCTCCATATTGATCACGGGCACCGACGCGTATTCGGCCAGCGCGCGAATGACCGGATCCTGCCGATCATGGGACCAATCCTTGAACAGGGGGAAAGCCCGGAGGGCGATCGCATCGCAGTAGCGAGACAGCACCCCGGCCACCTCGGCGATGTGCTCCTCGGCGTCCCCGTCCATCACCACACCGCGCTCGAACTCGATCCCCCAGGCGGCCTTTCCGGGCTCCAGCACGACGGCGTGCGCGCCGAGCTGAAAGGCCCCGATCTCGAAGGAACTGCGCGTACGCAGGGAGGGGTTGAGGAACATCAGCGCAATGGTCTTGCCGCGCAGCTGATCATTGACGGGCTGACGGCGCAGGTCGTCGGCCGCATCGAGCAAGGCCTGCAGTTCCGGCCGCGTCCAGTCTTCGGTGGTCAGGAAATGACGCATCTTGTTGGTATCCATGCTCGGCCGCCGAAGGCGCAGCGGTCCGTAAAAATGAAAAACCCAGCGCGCTGGCTGGGTTCGACGTTCGGGGGCTCCTAATCGACTTCAGTGGTTCGTCGATTCCCGATTCACGACCCGGCCGGCTCGCACGCAGCGACTCGACGTCGCGAACGCGCTTCAGAGCGACGGTTGAGGGGTCGAGAATTCATGGCCTAAATCTGCCACAAGCTGCTCTCGATGACAAGTGGGCGGAGGCCTCGGCTTGCGCTACCATCTGTGCGCTTCATCCCGGTTCCGATGCCAGGGATGCGCAATCAAACCAAATAACAAGGAGTCGACCCATGGGTCTCGAAATGACCGGTTTGTTCGGTCTCGGCGCGCTCGGCGTCAGTCTGCTCAGTGTCATCTGGCTGATCGTGGTCATCTGGGCCATCATCAAGACCGCCCAGAGCCACGCGGGCGGGGTATCCAAATTCCTCTGGATCCTGATCCTGATCCTGTTCCCGGTGCTCGGGCTGATCTTCTGGCTTCTGCTCGGACCGAAGAGATAGAGCCATAGAACCTGCCTATCGAAGGCATTGAATCGAGCGATTTCAACTGTTCACACAGCTGCGCTATATTCGGGCGTCTGGAGAGAAGAATCCATAACCCGCATACAATCCAAGGAGAGCAGGATGGAACTGAAAGGAAGCAAGACCGAAGCGAATCTGAAGGAAGCCTTCTCGGGCGAGTCCCAGGCCAACCGTCGCTACCTCTACTTCGCACAGCGTGCGGACGTCGAGGGCTACAACGACGTGGCTGCCGTGTTCCGCTCGACGGCCGAAGGCGAAACCGGTCATGCCCATGGCCACCTGGAATACCTCGAAGAAGTGGGTGATCCGGCCACCGGCGAGCCGATCGGTGACACCGCCAGCAACCTGAAGGCCGCCATCGTCGGCGAAACGCACGAGTACACCGACATGTACCCGGGCATGGCCAAGACGGCGCGCGACGAGGGCTTCGACGAGATCGCCGACTGGTTCGAAACCCTGGCCCGAGCCGAGCGCTCGCACGCCAATCGTTTCCAGAAAGCCCTGGACGAAATGTAAGACCCAGGAAACGGGGCGCTTCGGCGCCCCGTTTTTCTTGAACCGCTCTGATTGCGCGTCGCCGGCGACCATGCCCGGCTTCGCGTTTTTGCGCCTTCATCATTTCTGATCCGGGGTATCGCCGATGTCACAACCCACCGAATTCGCCCGCGAGGGCAGCCTGGAAGCCCCGACTCGCCATCCCCTGGATTGGCAGAGCGAGGATTTCTGGAGCGAGGAATCGCTCAACAAGGAACTGGAGCGCGTCTACGACATCTGCCACGGCTGCCGTCGCTGCGTCAGTCTCTGCGAGTCCTTCCCCGTCTTGTTCGATCTGGTCGACGAGTCGCCCACGATGGAAGTCGACGGCGTGGACAAGGCCGATTACCGCAAGGTCGTCGACCAGTGCTACCTCTGCGACCTCTGCTATCAGACCAAATGCCCGTATGTGCCGCCGCACGAGTGGAACATCGATTTCCCGCACCTGATGCTGCGCGCCAAGGCAATCTACTACAAGCAGAAGAAGCCACCCCTCAAGCACCGCATCCTGGCCTCGACCACGGCGGTGGGCAAGCTGGCGAGCATCCCGGTCGTGGCGCAGACGGTCAATGCGGCCAACCGCGCCCCCTCGATGCGAAAGGCGCTCGAGAAAACCCTGGGCGTGCACCGCGACGCCTGCGTCCCCGAGTACCACAGCGACACTTTCCGGCGCCGGATGAAGAAGCATCAGGCACCGGCCATCGAGGCGCGTGAAGCGGCTCCGACCCGTGGCAAGGTGGCGCTGTTCGCGACCTGCTACTGCAACGTCAACACGCCGGACATCGCCTCGGATCTGGTCAAGGTCCTCGAGCACAACGGAATTCCGGTGGTGCTGGCCGCCAAGGAAACCTGCTGCGGCATGCCGCGCTACGAGCAGGGCAACCTGGAGGCCGTGACCAAGGCCAAGAACCAGAACATTCCGGAGCTTGCACGGCTGGTCGACGAAGGCTACGACCTGATCGCCGCCATTCCCTCCTGCGTGCTGATGTTCAAGCAGGAGCTGCCGCTGATGTTCCCCCAGGACGAGCAGGTGCAGAAGGTGAAGGCGCACTTCTACGACCCCTTCGAGTACCTGGCCCTGCGCCACAAGGCCGGCCTGCTCAACACGGAATTCAAGACCGGCCTGGGCCAGGTCGCCTGGCACGTGGCCTGCCACCAGCGCGTACAGAACATCGGCGGCAAGACCAAGGAAATCCTGAGCCTCGCGCCGGACACGGAAATCACGCCGGTCGAACGCTGCTCAGGGCACGATGGCACCTACGGGGTGAAGACCGAGACCCACGCCCTGTCGAAAAAGATCGCGCGTGGAACGGTCAGTCGCATCAAGCGCAAGCCCTTCGACTACTTCGTCTCCGATTGCCCCATGGCGGCCACGCACCTGGCCGAGGAGCTGGAGATGAAGAACCCGCAGACCAATCCGATCACGCTGCTGCGAATGGCGTACGGCCTGAGTTGAGCCCGCAAGCGGCAGCCCTGAAACCAAAGAGAGAAACCCGGAAAACCGCCATGAGCAAGCAACTGACCCGTGACGACCTCCTCTCGCTCGAGCAATACGCGGAACAGCGTGACCGCCTGCGTTCCGAGATCATGGCGCACAAGAAGCTGCGCCAGGTTCCCATCGGCCCCAACCTGACCCTGTATTTCGAAGACGAGAAGACGATGCGCTACCAGATCCAGGAAATGCTCCGGATCGAGCGTATCTTCGAGGCCGAAGGCATTCAGGAAGAGCTGGATACCTACAACGCACTGATTCCGGATGGCAGCAACTGGAAGGCCACGGTGATGATCGAGTACCCGGACATCGAAGAGCGCCGCAAGCGCCTCGCCGAGCTGGTCGGGATCGAAGACACCCTGAACGTTCAGGTCGAGGGATTCGAACCGGTACACGCGATCTGCAACGAAGACCTGGAACGCTCGACGGAAGACAAGACCTCGTCCGTTCACTTCGCCCGCTTCGAGTTCACCCCCGAGATGATCGCCGCCATGAAGTCAGGGGCCAGGATCCTCATCGGCGTGCACCATGACGCCTATCCGCATGGACCGACCGAGCTGGAAGGCCCGGTGCGCGACTGCCTGATCAGCGACTTCGACTGAGCGAAGACAAGTCGATCTGCCTCGCCGGACCGGCGGGGCAGATCGTCGGCATCACTTCAGGATCAGGCGAGCGAATCGCCGCTTGCCGACCTGCAGAACCCCCTCGAACCCCGCCTGCAGCATCAAGGCGCGATCCTCGACCCGCTCGCCGTCGATCTTGACGGCACCCTGCTGGATCATGCGGAAGGCTTCGGAATTGGAGGCCGTCAGACCGCAGGCGGTCAGCGCCGCCGCGATGCCCAGCCCGTCTGCACCCGCCTCCAGGCGCTTCTGATCGATGTCCTCGGGCATCTCGCCCTGCCGAAAGCGCGCGATGAAGTTGTCACGCGCCTGGGCACCGGCGCCCGCGCCATGGAATCGATCGACGATTTCGATGCCGAGCTCGAACTTCACATCGCGCGGGTTGCGGCCTTCGGCCACGGCCTGCTTCAGGCCCTCGATATCGCCGCTGGAGCGGAAGCTCAGCAGCTCGAAATAGCGCCACATGAGCTCATCGGAAATGCTCATCAGCTTGCCGAACATGTCGTCGGCCGGCTCGGTGATGCCGATGTAATTGCCCAGGGACTTGGACATCTTCTGCACCCCATCCGTGCCCTCGAGCAGCGGCCAGGTGATGATGATCTGCGGCTTCTGCCCGGCCTGGCTCTGCAGCTGGCGACCGACGAGCAGATTGAACTTCTGGTCCGTGCCGCCCATCTCGATGTCGGATTTCAGGGCCACGGAATCCTGCCCCTGGACCAGCGGATAGAGGAATTCGTGAATGGCGATCGGCTGACCGGCCCGGTAGCGCTTTTCGAAGTCATCGCGCTCGAGCATGCGAGCCACCGTGTGCTGCGAAGACAGGCGGATCATGTCGGCGGCGCTCATGCCCGAGAACCACTCCGAGTTGAAGCGGACTTCGATCCGCTCGCGATCCAGAACCTGGAACACCTGCTCCGCATAGGTCTCGGCGTTGGCCCGGATCTCGGCCTCGCTCAGGGGCTTGCGGGTGACGTTCTTGCCCGTCGGGTCGCCGATCATGGCGGTGAAATCCCCGATCAGGAAGATCGCCGTATGGCCGGCATCCTGGAAGCGGCGCATCGCGTTGATGATGACCGTGTGACCGAGGTGCAGGTCGGGCGCGGTCGGGTCGAAGCCGACCTTGACGCGCAGGGGGCGGCCGGCGGACAGGCGCTGCTTGAGTTCGTCGGCCTGAATGATCTCGGCCGCACCACGGGTCAGTTCTTGGATATCAGTCACGATCTTGGCTTGTCTGAGGCGAATGGAAGGCGGGAAGCGAGCAAGGGCCATGCCCCGGTCCGATTGACTTCAAAGGCCGGAACTCGATAATGTTACCGAGTTTTTGGCAACGATTCCTCACTCGATGACGAGAAAACCGATGGCCCGGCCGCGCCGTCGCCCGGCGGGGCAGACGACGATGGCGCGATTCGAGCAGCTGCTCGACGCCACCCGGCCACCTGTCCAGGGCCTGATGCGAGCGCTCCGCGCCCACCCCGGCTGGTCCGCGAGCGCCGGCGCACTGATCCTGGTGGCGGGCCTCCTCGGCCTGATCGGTGGCGACGAGTCCGGTGCCGATGCAACGATCCATGCCAGCGCCCTGACCCTGCCGCCGCAGCCCACATCGATCGGCAGCGCCAGCGATGCTCCCGCCGCCGAGCCATCCATGCCCCTGCCGATTCCGGTGGGTGATCTGCCCCCGGCCCGTGAGTGGACCCTGGTCGAGGTCCGCCCCGGTCAGACCCTGGACCGCATCTTCCGGGAGCTTTCCCTGGGCCCGAGCCTGCTGCACAGCATCGTCAATCTCGACGAACACACCGCCGGTCTCGCGAACATCCGGCCCGGCGATCAATTCGCCTTCGACCTGGACGCCGAGGGCGAGCTACGCGCCCTGCGCGCCGAACTCGACGAGCAGCGCTGGCTCTATATCGAGCGCGAAGAAGACGAGCTGATCAGCCGTATCGAGGATCGCGAACTCGAGCGCCGCGTCGTCGAAGCCAGCGGCCTGATCACCAGCTCCCTGTTCAACGCCGCCAAGGACGCCGGCCTGTCCGACAACATGACCATGCGCCTGGCCGCGATCTTCGGCTGGGACATCGATTTCGCCCTCGACATCCGCTCCGGCGACCGCTTCGCCCTGGTCTACGAACAGGTCTATCGTGACGGCGAGTTCCTGCGCGATGGCGACATTCTGGCCGCGCGCTTCGTCAATCAGGGTGAACCCTTCGAAGCAATCCGTTTCGATGCGGGCGACGGCCCGGACTACTTCGCACCGGACGGGCGTCCGATGCGCAAGGCCTTCCTGCGTGCACCGCTGAACTTCAGCTACGTCACCTCCAACTTCAATCCGCGACGTTTTCATCCCGTCACCCGCCGCGTCAGCCCGCACAACGGCACCGACTACGGGGCGCCCGTCGGCACGCCGGTCTGGGCGGCCGGGGACGGCCGGGTGATCGAGTCGGCCTACAACAACATCAATGGCCACTACGTGTTCATCCAGCACGGCAACAACATCGTCACCAAGTACCTGCACCTCTCGCGTCGCCAGGTCAGCCGCGGAGATCGCGTCCGCCAGGGTCAGACCATCGGTCGCGTCGGCGCCACCGGAAGGGTCACGGGCGCCCACCTGCACTACGAGTTCCTGCTCAACGGGGTGCACCGCAACCCGCGCACCGTCGATCTGCCGCCGGCCAATCCCCTGCCGGACGAGTTGATGGAACGCTTCCAGGCGTACGGCGATGGGCTCCTGGCCCAGCTGCAGCTGCTCGACGCCGCGGCACAGGTCCAGTTGGCACAGCAGAACGGTGCGGGCTGCCAGGCCACGCAGTGCTGAAACCAGGGCTGTTCGTCGGCCTGATCTCCGGAACGAGCATGGACGGCATCGATGCCGTGCTCGTCGATCTGGAAGCCGACCCACCCGAGCTCCTCGCTGCCGACACCTTCGAGTTCGATGAAACCCCGCGCGGGGCGCTCGACACTCTGAGACAGGACCCCGACGCCTTTCCCGTGGCTCGCCTCGCCTGGCTCGATGCGCTCCTGGGTGACCGCCTGGCCGATAGCGCGCTGGCGATCATCGAACGCGCAGGCCGCACACCCGCCGAGATCGCCGCCATCGGCTCCCACGGTCAGACCGTGCTGCACCGCGTCGACGCCGAGCCGCCCCACACCCTGCAAATCGGTGACCCGCACCGCATTGCCGAGCGCACCGGGATCGTGACGGTCGCCGACTTCCGACGGGCCGATGTCGCCGCCGGCGGTCAGGGCGCGCCATTGGCGCCGCTGATCCACGATGCGGTATTGCGCGACGACAACGAACGCCGGGTGGTGGTCAACCTCGGCGGCATCGCCAACCTGACCGAGCTCACGCCCGGCGAGCCGACCCGGGGCTTCGACACGGGGCCGGCCAACTGTTTTCTCGACCTCTGGTACCGCCGTCACCACTCCGGGCGATTCGACCGCTCCGGCGCCTGGGCGGCCGGCGGCCGAGTCGAATCGGCCTGGCTGGATTCCCTTCTGATGGACCCCTATTTCGCGCAACCCGCACCCAAGAGCACCGGCATCGAGTACTTCTCGACCCGCTGGCTCGAGCAGCGGCTACCCGTCTGGGCCGAGCAGCGACCGCAGGACATCCAGACCACCCTGGCAGAGTTCAGCGCAGTGACCCTCACCGATCAGGTCCGACCACTGGCCCCGGACCGGGTTCTGCTGTGCGGGGGCGGCGTCCACAACGCCGATCTCTGTCAACGCATCACCGCCCGCCTGCCCGGCTGCCCGATCGAAGCCACGGATGCCCACGGCCTGCCCGCCGATCATGTGGAGGCCATCCTCTTCGCCTGGCTGGCCCGCGAGCGTCTGGCCGAACGAGCACTCCCAACGCCGGCGATCACCGGGGCATCGCATCCGCTACGTTTGGGCGTCGTTTTCCACGCCTGAACAGGACTTGCGGGTTGACGCTTCTGATGGCCGACAGAAGCCGGCATTACTGATTACCGACCCGGGCTTGTGCTGTTCAAGCGAGTGAGTCTCTCGCTGGAACCTTCGAGTGGCGGACGCTCACCCAATGCTCCGGGACCGCTTCGAACAACAGCCTTGAGGCACTTTCGACTCGTCGGCGTCCGTCTACACTCGGGCCCTGAACGGGCACCGGGCACACCGCGGCTCATGATCTGCGACATGGCTTGCTGTTCACGCGCGTGTCGAACCATACTACTCAAACCGGCGCCCTGGTCCGGCGCAGCCTATCAGCCAAGGGGAATCGCATGACGCGCAGTCACAAGTACGCCCTCCAGCATCGGGTTCGCCCGGTCGCCGCCCCACTCACCGCGGCCGTCGGCCTGGCCCTGGCCGCCCAGCAGCTCCAGGCCGCGACGATCACGGTCGACACGCTGGCCGATACCAACGCGCCAGGAACCTGCTCCCTGCGCTCGGCGATCCAGGCTGCCAATCAGGACACGGCCTACGCGGGCTGCGCGGCCGGTGAGGCCGGAAGCGACACGATCGAGTTCGCCGGCATCAGTGGCGTCATCGAACTACAGGCCACGCCGGGACTGAGTCTGCTGACCATCAGCTCGGATCTGATCATCAATGGCCCCGGCATGGACCAGCTGGAGATCCGCCCTGCCGATGGCGTCAGCAACCGGGTGCTGGGAATCTATGCACCGGCCGATAGCGTGACGATCAACAACCTGACGATCGCGAACGGCTACACGGACGTCTTCGACGGCGGCGGAATCTTCAGCGCCTGTCGCGCATTGACCCTGAATAGTGTGCGCCTGAGCAACAACGCGTCCACGGCCAACGGCGGCGGCCTGTTCCACCGGCCAGAGACCATCGGCAGTCTGACCATCCAGGATTCCATCATCACCGGCAACACCGCCGGGTTCCAAGGCGGCGGCTTCGGGGTCAACGGGAGTGTGGTGCAGGTGACGGGCACCGCCTTCTATGACAATGTGGCAGGCAACAATGGCGGCGGCGCGTTCCTGAGCAGCCCGAATCCCTTCACCCTGATCGGCAACGTCTTCGACGGTAACCAGGGCGCCAGCGGCGGCGGGTTGTTTCTGCGCGCCAACGAGGCCCTGGTCCAGGACACGGTCTTCACCGGCAACTCCGCCAGCGGCCTTGGCGGCGGCATGACCGCCACGACCCTTGGCAGCGCTACCGGCAGCCTCGACATCCGAGACAATCTGTTCGAGATGAACTCGGCGCCCAACGGTGGCGGCCTGGCCATGGTGGTTTTCGAGAACACGGGAGACATGAGCGCCAGCGTGCTCTACAACCGGTTCTACGACAACAGCGCGAGCGACTCGGGCGGTGCGCTGTTCATGAACGCGCAGACCGGCGTGACGGTGACCGTCGGCGAGGGCGTAGCCCTGGGCAACACGGCAGTCAACGACGGCGGCTTCATGACCGCCGACCTGGACGGCAATGCATTGTCCATTCGAGGTCTTCAGGCCAGCAACAACGAGGCTGGACGCCGCGGCGGAGCGGCCTTCATTTTTGCGGAGGCCCTGGCCGAGATCACCCTCGAAGGCAGCGTTCTGAGCAACAATCGTGCTCAGCCCCTCGGCAGCGACGGCAAGGGCGGCGCGCTTTACCTCTACGGCAATCCTGGCGAGTTCGCCGTGCTCGAGTCCGTGCTGTCCTCGAATCGAGCGAGCCAGTCAGGCGGCGGCCTGTACCTGAACGTCGACTGGACCGGCGCCGGCGCCGGCACACCGCCCTGTCGCGTCAAGTACTCGCAGATCAGCAACAACCAGGCGAGCGACGGCGCCGGGGCGGCCCTGGATCAGAACGAGGGGGCCTGCTGGTTCATCGCCAGCACGATTTCGGGCAATACGGCCACGATCGCGGGCGGCGGGATCTTCCACTACGGCTCGGGCCCGGTCGCCGTGGTCGAAAGCACCGTGGCCTTCAATACTGCACCCAACGGTGGCGGCATCTACAACTACGGCAAGTATGAATCACGCACCTCCGTACTCGGCTCGATCATCAGTGACAACGCGGCCTCCACTCAAGGGCCGGACATCCTGGGCACCAACACGGCGGACGTGAGCGCTTCCTTCAGCCTGATTTCCGACACGAGCGACAGCCAGCTCGTCGATGTCGGCAACAACGTCCTCAATCAGAGCGCCCAACTGCAGCCCCTGGCGAACAACGGCGGACCAACGCTGACCCATGCCATCCTTGCGGGCAGCCCGGCGATCGATGCGGGCTCGACCAGTCTTGGCCCCACCCCCTACGACCAGCGCGGCGCTCCCTTTGCCCGCCTGATCGGCGATGCCATGGACATGGGCGCCTACGAACAACAGACGCCCGTGCCGCTGTTCAGCGATCGCTTCGAGGAGCAGCCCTGACGCCAGCGCCCCGTGCCGCCCGCGAGCCGGCCGGGCACCTCCTTGGATTTTTTGGCCGGGTTCGGGTGTGCTAAAAGGGATCGCGCAGGGAGCCAACCACCAACGAGGAATCCGCGAGCGTCGGCTCATCCGGCGCGACGCCCATTCGACATGAAGCAAAGCAAGTATGCCCTGGGCCGGCAGTTGCGCCCGACCATTGCCCCATTGACCGCCGCCATCGGCCTCGCCCTCGGGGCTTCCAACCTGCAAGCTGCCACCATCACGGTGACCACGCTCGCGGATGGCAGCGTGCCGGGCGAGTGCACGCTCCGCGATGCATTGCACTCGGCCAACACCGATTCCTCCACCACGGCTTGCGCCGTCGGTAGCGGCCCGGACGAGATCGTCTTCCAGGGCGGACTCGTGGGCACACTGACCCTATCGGGCGGACCGCTACTGATCGGGAGCGAGCTGAGCATCCAGGGTCCCGGTGAGGCCCTGCTCACGATCGACGGCAACGGCCTCGATCGCGTGTTCGCGGCCCAGGCGACCCCGTCCGCCTCGATCGATGGCCTGACCCTGAGCAATGGCTACACCAACGAGGTCTACGGCGGATCCGCGCTCGTCGCCCTCAACGCGACGCTCAGCTTGAGCAACTGCACGATCAGCGGCAATGCATCGGGCATGGATGCCCTCGGCGGCGCGATCACCGCCTACCAGAGCGAGCTGAGCATCGACGCCTGCACGATCAGCAACAACACCGTGGCTGGCGGCATCCTTCGGGGCAGCCCGCCGACCGCCTTCGGCGCCGGGGTCCTCGCCGTCGGGAGTTCCCTGACGATCGGCAACTCGACCTTTTCCAGCAACCTGTCCGACCAGTACGGCGGCGCCCTGAACTCGGTCGGTTCCCTGGTCGATATCTCGAATTCCAGCTTTACCGGCAATCAGGCCCTGATCGGTGGCGCCATCGTCCTGGGCGGCTACTCGCTGGCGACCGTGACCGATTCACAGATCAGCGGCAACCAGGCCCAGGCCGGCGGCGGCCTGATCCTCGGCGGCCAGTCGGAAGCCGATCTGACCCGAGTCGAAGTCACCAACAACTACGCCGTCGAAACGGGCGGCGGCGTGCAGGTCGGCTTCGGCTACGTGCCGGCGATGCCGCTGTCGGCGCCGGCAGGCGGCAACACGCTGTTCGGTGGTGGCCCGACGGCCGAACTGACCGGCCCGGGCACGCTCACGGTCGTCGACAGCACCATCGGCGAGAATGGCACGACCCGGACGGGAGGCGGCCTGGCGGCCAAGTACGACAGTACCGTGGAACTGTCCTCCACGCAGGTCGCGCTCAACTATGCACTGCCCGGCATCGTGCCGCGCCTGGGCGACGCCCTGCCGGCAGGCCGAGGGGCATATCAGGGGGTCGGCGGCGGCCTGTCGGCCATCGAAGGCGCCTACGTGCAGGCGGCCTATGTGGATGTCGGATACAACGACGCGGCCTACGGCGGTGGTGCCGCCGCCTTCCAGAACGGATCCCTGGCTCTGCTCGACTCACTGATCAGCGGAAATCAGGCCGGCGTCGGAGGTGGCCTGCTGGGCGGATTCTTCAATCCGCCACCCGCTGCAGGCAGCGATCCAATCGTCAGATCGCGCGGCGCGGCACCCTACAACGGCGCGATCGGTGTGATCTATTCCGAGGTGAGCGGCAATACGGCGAACAATGGCGGCGGCGTTAGTTCGATCTTCGACGGCCTGGCTGTCGTCAAGTACAGCGAGGTTCGCAACAACACCGCCAATCAATGGGGTGGCGGCTTGCTGTCCTATCAGAGCTACCTCGCTACGGTGAGCAGCCAGGTGGTCGAGAACACCGCGGAGCGTGGCGGAGGCCTGTTTCACAACGGGGCTTCAGGAGGCGCCGTCGTCAGCCGTTCCGAGGTGATCGGCAATAGCGCCTCAGTCGCCGGTGGTCTTTATCTGGCGGGCAGTTCCGCTGAACTGAAGTACAGCACGGTGGCCGACAACACGGCGCTCACCATCGGCGGCGTCGTTGCCTATTCGCCCGGCGCCCCCGACGGCATCGTCATCGTCAACTCGACCGTCTCCGGAAACAACGCCGAGATCGTGGGCGGCGTCTATGCCGTAGGCGCGACGCTCGATTTCACGACCGTCAGCCATAACGTCTCGACGGGTGCACCTACGCCTCGACTTGGTCCCGGCGGCGAACCGATGGGAACCGGGGAAATCCCGGGCGGCGCCTTCCTGTTGCAGAATGTCATTTCGAGCAACTCGATCTTTTCCGACAACACCAGTCCAGGCGGGACCATCGACCTGAACGTGCTGGCCGCAGCGGCCGGCATCACCATCGAGCATTCCCTGATCGAGACTCCGGGCGCCGAGGTGGTGCCGGGGATCGGCACCCTGACCGGGCTCGACCCGGAACTCGGTCCGCTCACCGACAACGGCGGTCCGACCCGAACCCGAGCACTCAGTGCGACGTCGCCGGCTCTCGATGCGGGCAACCCGGTCACCACGGTCGAGTTCGACCAGCGTGGTGAACCCTTCCCACGCGTGTTCGGCGGCCGAGCCGATATGGGTGCCTTCGAGCTCTTCTTCGACGAGGTTTTCCAGGACCGATTCGAGCAACCCTGACCCCGCGGCCCGAGTGCTCCCGACCGACAATCGGCGGGAGCGCCACCCGCCGGCTGGAATGAAGCTTTCGCCGAAATGTGATACAAGTCCCGGTTCAGGGAATCACTTGTTTCGAGGGTTGTTGGATATGCACAGCATCAAGTATCAGGTTCAGGAGCGCATGGTTCCGACCGTCGCACCGCTCACCGCTGCCATCGGCCTGGCCCTGAGCGCCTCCACGCTGCAGGCGGCCACCATCACCGTCACCACCCTGGCCGACGGCAGTGTTCCCGGCCAATGCACGCTGCGCGACGCGCTCGCTTCGGCCAACGGCGACTCGGCCACGGCCGGCTGCGCTTCAGGAAGCGGCGCCGACGAGATCGTGTTTCAGCCCGGTCTGAACGGCACGATCACCCTGGCCGGTGTTCCGCTGCCGATCATCAGCGACCTGAGCATCACCGGCCCGGGCCCCGGGCAGCTGACCATCAGCGGTAACAATGCGGGTCGGGCGATCGTGGCCTCCGGGGCTGTTTCGGCCAGCATCAGTGGGGTGCGCCTGGTCGACGGTACGACCAACGACACCTACGGTGGCTCGGCCCTGGTGTCCATCGGCGCCAACGTCAGCCTGAGCAACTGCGAGATTTCGAACAACAGCTCGGGCCCCAATGCCTATGGCGGCGCCATCACCTCGGTGACCGGCATCCTGAGCATCGACGACTGCCTGTTCTACAACAACGAGGTCACCGGTGGCATGGCACCACGCGGCTCGGCCAACGCCTTCGGCGGTGCCGTACTGGCCGTCAACAGCCAGGTCACGATCACCGGCAGCAGCTTCCAGAGCAATAACGCGTCGGCCTACGGCGGCGCCATCGCGCTGGTCGGTTCGACCGCTTCGATCACCTCGTCGAGCTTTCTGAACAACTCCGCCTTGTTCGGCGGCGCGATCAGCGTCGGTGGACTGTCCGATCTGAGCCTGAACAGCAGCGCCATCACCAGCAATTTCGCCCTGGCGGGCGGGGGCCTGGTAGTGGGTTCGCAATCCTATGCCGAGCTCATCGGCTCGACCATCGACAGCAATGAAGGCGTCTACACGGGCGGCGGCATCCAGGTCGGCATCGGCTACCCCGCGCCCACGCCGATCGCTGCAGGGGCTGCGGCCACGGCGGACTCGGAGCAGCCGTTCGGAGCACCCAATTTCAGCCTGACCGGCCCGGGCAACCTGCTCATGAGCTATGGCTACATCGCTGATAATTCCACCGAAGGCAAAGGCGGCGGTCTCGGCGCGAAATACGAGAGCACGGTCGATCTGACCTATTCCGATGTCGTCTACAACGTCGCCGAACCGTTGCCGGTCGTTCCGAGAGCCGCCGCGCCGTTCGGCGATCGCGGTGCGGCCCAGCCCACCGGTCAGGGCGGCGGGGTATCGGCCATCTACGGTGCGGAAATCAACGGCCCGAACAATGTCCTGTCCAACAACACGGCGATCTACGGTGGCGCTGGATTCGCCCACCAGTACGGGGCCGTGCTGCTGGACAGCTCGATCATCAGCGGAAACGCCGCCGACCTGGGCGGTGGACTGCTGGGCGGATTCTTCCCCGCGCCGGTGATGCCGCGGGAAGAAAGCCCCCTTGGCGGAGGCCCCAGCTACAATGGCGTTGTCGGGACCATTGATTCAGTGATCAGCGGCAATTCGGCGCTCAACGGGGGTGGCGTGTCTTCGATCTACGGCGGCGCGGCCGTGGTCAAGTACTCGGATGTATTGGACAACATCGGGAGTAATCTAGGCGGTGGAGTGCTGGCCTACGAAGCGACCTTGCTGATGGTCGGCGGCCAGGTCCGTGGAAACACGGCCTACCAGGGGGGTGGCCTGCTGACCCGAGGCAACCCCAACGAAGGTGCCATCATCACCCAATCCACGATCTCCTCGAACTCCGCCAACCTCGTCGGCGGCATCTTCATGCGCCAGCAGAATCAGTCCCTGAAATACAGCACCGTGACAGACAACACCGCCACTGTGGCCGGAGGCCTGGCGGCCATCGGCCTGCTCGGAAATGAAGCGAACATCTTCAACTCCACAATCACGAACAACACGGCCAACACGGCGGGTGGCCTCTACGTCGCTTACACCGAACTCGACTTCCTGACCGTTAGTCACAATACGGCAACCGGCGGCGCCCCACGAGACATGGACCGGCCAATCCTCCGTGGTGTCACCGACAACCCCGGCGGCGGCTACCTCGTCAACGGCAGCGTGATCAGCAACAGCATTTTCGGCGACAACCTCAGCCCAGGAGGCACGGTCGACCTGGCTGGCGCTATGGGCGCCACCGCCTCGGTGGACTACTCCCTGATCGAGACCCCGGGCGCGAATGTGCCCGCCGGCACCGGCAACGTGATCGGCCTCGATCCGCAGCTCGGCATCCTGGCGGCCAACGGTGGGGCCACCCTGACGCGAGCCATTGGTTCGGGCTCACCGGCCTTCAACGCGGCCAATCCAGCCACCTCGGTGGAGTTCGACCAGCGAGGCGACCCATTCCCTCGCGTGTTTGCCGGCCGAGCCGACATGGGCGCCTTCGAATTCGTTGTCGATGGCATCTTCCAGGACCGCTTCGAGCAGCCCTGACCCGGTGAACCCATCGACCCCGGTGGGCTACACTGCCGGGGTCTTCCTTTTCGTCATTGACTCGACCGAGGTAAACACGATGTTCAAGAACTCGATGGCCTGTCTGATTGCGGTCAGCTGCCTGATCGCCTGTCAGTCCGAGCCCGAGCCCGAAACCACGACCGAGCCGAACGAGCCGACCGAACAGATCGAAGTCACCGAAGCCAGCCCCCAGGACACGATCGAGCGCGTGGCCAGCGATCCGCAGGCCCTGCGTGAAGCGATGCGCGACCCCGAACAGCGCGAAGCGCTGATCGAGGCGATGCGTGAACGTCGCGAGGCACGCCGCCAGGCGACCGCCGAAGCCGGTGAGGATGCAGACCGCCTGGCCATGCGCGAACAGATGCGCGAACGCCGCCAGGCGATGATGGCCGAACGCGAAGCCGGCCAGTCCGAGGACCCGCGCGAGCGGATGCGCGAACGGATGCTGGAGCGGGCGCGCTGGTGGGGCCGTGAGGACCTGCAGGAAAGCCTGGGTCTGAGCGAAGCGCAGATCGAACGGCTCGACAGCATGCAGGCCCAGGTCGAGGACCAACGCCAGGCCGTTCGCCAGCAGATGATGGAGAGCCAGCGCGCCCTCATGACCGCTCTGCAGAATGCCGATCGCGGGCAGATTCTGTCCCTGATCGAACAGCGCAATCAGGAGCAGCTGGCGCTGCAGGCCGTCGAAATGGACTGGTGGCGAAGCATGCTCGACGAACTCAGCGACGAGCAGCTGGCCACGCTGGCCCGGGAACAACCCCAGGTCATGCTCGGCCGCCGCGGCCTGCCCTGAGCTTCCGATCGAGCGGGATCAATCCCCGCTGGAGTAGGCGCTGCCGCTGTCGCCGGACTGGGGCGCGGCCGCCTGGGCCTGGGCAGGCTGAGCGGTGGGCTGGACCACGTCCTTCAGCGCCTCGTCGGGCAGGGCGTAGCTCATACCCACCGCCGGGTCGGCGCCACCGAGCACGTCGGGGAAGCGGATGCCTTTCAGGATCGAGACCGCGAAGACTTCCTGCACTGCGTCTTCGAACTTGAGGAAACCGACGGTCTGACCGTTGCGGATATCGACGACCCAGACGCCGCAGCTGCGCTCACTGACCCGCTCGGTCAGTGAGATACCGGAAAACACGGCCGACTCGCGCACCTGGGACAGGCCGACAAAGGCGTAGGGACCGATGAAGTCCAGACCGCGGGTGAAGCCCGGAAGCTCGGCGACGGTTTCGAGCTGACCGGTTTCCAGATCGACCGTGGCCAGCGACCCGTTGCCCGACTCCAGCACCCAGAGCTTGTCCTGATACCAGCGCGGCGAATGCGGCATGGACAGGCCGCGGCAGATGAATTCGTTGTTCTCGACGTCGATCAGCACCCCGCCACCGGCCTTGTTCTCGCGCCAGCCGCCGGCCGTGTCGGCCGTGCCCAGGGCCGTCACGTACTTCGGCTTGCCATCGACCACTTCCAGACCGTTCAGATGGCAGCGGTCTTCGGCGGCATAACCGGAGATGAACCAGGGCCGCCAACGCGGTACGAAACTGTGCTCGTTGTCGAGGGTGCACAGGCAGGAAAAGCGTGTATTGACCACCCAGAGTTCGTCCCCGGCCCAGGCCATCTCGTGGATGTCGATGTTGCCGGTGATGTGGGCATGGCGCGGCAGGAAGGCCGAGTCATGCTTGCCCGGCGGATTCAGCTTGCGCGCGACCTCGGGCATGTTGCGGTAGTACTCGACGGTGATCGCCGTACCCAGGGCCAGGCGCGCATTGTCGCAGGCCATGCCCATGGGTCGGTTGTAAACCCGGAAATGCGTATTGAGGTTGCCCTGGTCCTCGCGCAGCACCACCAGCTTGCCGGCCTGGTAGGTCGACACCAGCACCGAGCTGGCGGCCTGGCGCAGCAGCTCGGGAATGCTCTTGGTGTGCACGCTCCTGAGCGGTGACTGGTTCGGATCCTGCGCAGTACCTGCCTGCCCTGGCTGGACCTGGCCATGGGCCGGCGCCTGGCCGGCCGCCTGGGCCGGCGCGGCGGGCGGCTGACGCAGGGGCTGTGCAGGGGCCGCCTGAGGCGCTGGCGTCTGGGCAGCGGCCTGGGGTGCGGCGGCAGGCGCCTGAGTGGCGGCGGCAGCATTCTGCTGCTGGCGCTGACGGGCTACCTGAGCCTGGCGCTCCTTGGCGCCGGGCGGAAGGATCACCACGGGCTGGCCCTCGGCATCCTTTAGCGCGTCCAGGACCACCGATCGATAGAGTAGTTCCGCCGCGTCCAGGCCGTTGGGCAGCTTCCATGCACCGGAGAACATGGCCGCCTGAGCGACCAGCTGTTCGAGGGCCTGCTTGTAGGCCGGATCACCGGCCTCGTCCTCACCGTGACGTGCGTGCACGCCCTGCCACTGACGCATGAACTGGTTCAGCGCCGATTCGAGTTTCGGGAGGTGAGGCTGGTCCGGGGCCACTACGGAGCGCAGGTCCTGCATGACCGCATTGATCAGGCTTTCCAGCTCCCAGGGGGACATCACCCGAGCGACCCGAACGACCTCGGTTTCCAGCTCGCGCCCGCCACCCTTCAGGCCGATCTGCCGCGGGCTCATCGATTCGGCACGCTCCGGGTCGAGGGGGCGATCGGCGCTGTTGACGATGGACCAGAAGGAGGCCGACCCGACCGTGTCGATGACCAGATAGATCAGGGCCTGGTCGTCCTCGTTGCGATGTCGATAGCCTCTCCAGCCGTCGAGGAGCCAGGCCTGACCCGCCGGAATCTCCTGCTCGGCCTCACCCACCTGCCAGCGCACGCCCTTCCCGGACTGCACGGGCAGGGTGACTCGAACTCGACGGTGCCAGTACGAACCCGCGTCGATCAGCATCTCCGCGGCCTTGCCCGGCTCGACCCGCACCAGCATCGCCCGACCGATCACCGTATCGAGCGCCGCCATGAGCTGCTTCACGGACGGCAACTGATCCAGGGCCTCGCAGGCCTTCATCTCCCCATCCAGACGCTTGAGGTCCGATTCGCCCTCGGCGCTGACCAGGGCCAGGGCCTGATGCCCCTCCCAGCCGCGCGGATGGTCTTGCCAGAGATCCTCCGGCAAGGCCGAGATTTCGTTCATCACCGCCTCGGGATCGAAGCGGTAGGGCAGTCGAATGAAAGGCGCGTCGAGTTTCATCGATCTTCCTGAATTTCAGTAGGTTTGTTTTCTCGTGCTGGCCGCATGATGCCCCACCGACCGAGCACTGACAAATGCGCGGCCTCAGCTTGGCGGGGATTGCGGGCGCCTGATTCCGAACGCGTCGGGATAGCGCGCCCGAAGCCGGGGCGCCAGCCAGACCAACAGCAGCAGGCTGGGCAGGACGGCCATGGCCGTCAATACGAAAAACAGCTCCCAATTCCCGCCAAGCTTGTCGACCACCCAGCCCGATGAAGACGACAGGGTGGTTCGACCGAGGTTGCCGATCGAGGCCAGCAGGGCATACTGCGTCGCGCTGAACGAGTGACTGGTCAGCAGGGTGATGAAGGCCATGAAGGCCACCGTCCCCAGGGCGGCGGTAAAACCATCCACGATCACGGTCAGGGCAAACAGCCAGGTCTCCGGACCCACGGCCGCCATCCAGGCGAACATCAGGTTGGTCGAGGCCATCGCGATCCCACCCACGACCAGCCCCCGGAGAATGCCGAAGCGGGCATTGACCAGGCTGCCGAGGATGGCGAAGACCACGGTCACCCACCAGTTCAAAAGCTTCGAGTAGGTGCCGATCTCTTCATTGGTGAATCCGACCTCGCGGTAGAACACGATCGACATGCGCCCGAGAAAGGCCTCACCGACCTTGAACAACAGGACGAAGGCCAGCAGGCTCAGGGCCAGGGCCAGCCCGTTGCGTACGAAGAAGTCCTTGAGCGGCAGCACCACGACATGGAACAGGCGCTGAACCAGCGGCTCGCCGGCGTCATCCGCGCGCTCGATGCGAGCTTGCGGCATCGGCGCCAGCAACAGGATGAAGGCAATGAAGCCCAGCCAGACCAGAGAGAGACCCTGATAGACCGTGGTCCAACCCCCATCGAGGTCATCGACGAGCCAGAAGGGCAGCGCGCCGAGCAGGCCGTACCCGGTCCACCAGCCCGAGGTTGCCATCGCTGCACCATAGGAAATCCGCGCCTGATCCTCACGCGGGATCAGCTCGACCCGGTAGGCATCGATGGCAATGTCCTGGGTCGCCGACGCAATGGCGATGCCCAGCAGCACCGCGCCGATCAATTGCAGCTGCTCCGCCGGATGGATCAGACTGACCGAGAAGGTCAGCAGCGCCAGCAGGCACTGGGTCAGCAGGATCCAGCCACGCCTCAGACCCAGTCGACCGAACAGCCAGGGCCGAAAGCGATCGAGCAGTGGTGCCCAGAGGAAATTCAGGGCATAGGCCACGGCCACGCCACCGATGAAGCCGATCGCGGTTCGGCTCACACCGAGCTCCTGCAACCAGGCGGACATCGCCGAGCCGATCAGTACCCAGGGAAAACCCGAGGCCATGCCGAGCACGAAGATCGTGCCCAGACGACGGTCCTTCCAGGCCAGCAGCATGTCGCGAAGACCTGGACGGGCCGCGGAATCAGGCATCGTCGTAATCGATGATCAGCGGGGCGTGGTCGGAGAAATTCTCGTCGGTGTAGATCTCGGCCGAGCGGGCGCGATCGGCCAGGCCCGGGGTCGTGACCTGGTAGTCGATCCGCCAGCCGACGTTGTTCTCGCGCGCCCTGCCGCGTTGTGACCACCAGGTGTAGCGATCGGGGGAGGGATCCACACGACGGAAGGCATCGACCATGCCAACGGGGCCGAACACCTCGTCCAGCCAGGCCCGCTCCTCGGGCAGGAAGCCGGAGTTCTTCTGGTTGGACTTCCAGTTCTTGAGATCGATTTCCTTGTGCGCGATGTTCCAGTCACCGCAGATCACATAGTCGCGGTCATGGCCGCTGAGCTCTTCCAGATGCGGGTGCAGTCGCTCCATGCAGCGATACTTGAACTGCTGACGCTCATCCTTCGAGCTGCCCGAAGGAAGGTAGAGGGAGACCACGCTCAAGTCTTCGAAATCGGCCTGCAGCCAGCGCCCCTCGCGATCGAACTCATCCCAGCCCAGGCCGTAGACCACCCGCACCGGTTGCTGCCGACAATACAGTGCAACGCCTGAATAGCCCTTCTTCTCGGCGTCGTGGTAATAGCAGTGATAGCCGACAGGAAAATAGTCCCGCTCGATCAACTGTGAGTGCTGGGCCTTGGTTTCCTGAATGCAGACGAAGTCGGCCTTCTGTGTCTTCAGCCACTCGAAGAAGCCCTTGCGGTGGGCCGCGCGGATGCCATTGGCGTTGAAGGAAATGATACGCATGCGTTCATCGGGTCGAAAGCGAAGGCCTAGTGTACCCCGCCACTCATTCTGTAACTTTCAGCGAGTCGGTCCGGCCGGTGGTGGCGGACCGCGGGCCAACGCCGCTCAAGCCAGTGCCTCCGCCAGGGGCTGAAGCCGAGCTTCGACCCGTCGCCACTTGCCGACCGAACTGGTGTAGACCGGTTGGCGCACCTGGTGGGCGCTGGCAGTGACCGCGGCCTCCGGGGCGCGATGAAAATCCAGGCAAGCCTCCTCCCAGTCCAGTCCCAGAAACTCGATGAGTTCGCGAAGGCGGGCCTCGGGCCGCTCGACCAGCGCCTCGTAGGGCATCTCGATCCATCGATCGTCCGGCAGGGAGGTCTTGATGGCCTGCATCAGCGCTTGCTGGGCCTTCAGGTAGCGACCGATCTCGCTCAGCTCGTAGGTCCAGGCGTAGCCGCCGTGAAAGAGGGTCCGAAACAGGGCGTAGCCGGCATCCATCGGGTCGCGCCGGGTCAGGATGAAACGCGCTTTCGGGAGCGCTCGATGGATCAAACCGGCCCAGAGGTCGTTGCGGGGCAGCTTGTCGATGAAGCGTGGCGTTCGGCCCGTGCGGGGGCGGGTCGCCGACAGATAGTCACGACCCAGGGCCTCGAAATCGATCGACCAGGCGGAAGCCGACAGATGGGCATAGGCCGCCGCCGTGTCGCGAGCCCCCAGCGCCGAACGTGCCAGGCGCGGGAAATGACTGAGTTCGCCGGCGGCAAACACCTGCGAGTGGCGACCGAGCATGCGCTCGATCAGGGTCGAGCCGGTGCGAGGCAGGCCGATGATGAACACCGGTTCCTCGCTGGGGTGACCAGGCGCCTTTGTCACCGGCTGCTGTTCGAGCGCGCGCATGGCTGCCACCAGCCCGGCCAGCTCCTCGGCAATCCCGGAGGCTCGATGACGATGCATCAGGCCTGCACCTTCGGCGAAGGCCGCAAAGGCATCCTCGTGGCGGCCCAGATCCTCATATTCCTTGCCGAGCGCATAGGCATAGTGACAGGCCGCCGGCCAGGGAGGGCAACGCGACAGACGAGCGCGCAGCTCGTCGATGTGATTGCTGGACTCGCTCTGGCGCCGCAGAACGCTGCGACTGTGCACCGCCTCATGATCGTCCGGCCGCAGTTCGATCAGGCGTTCGAACAGCGCCTCCGCTTCGTCGATCCGCCCGTGGAAGCGAAGCGATGTCGCCAGATTGTAGATCCCGGTCGGCTGTTCCGGCGCCAGGGCATGGGCACGCTCGAAAAGCTCGAGGGCGCGCGCCTGTTCGCCAACCAGGCTGAAGACGTTTCCGAGCGTATCCAATAGCCAGTAATCGTCACCGGCACCCTCCAGGGCCGACTCCGCCAGCGCCATCGCCGACCCATGGGCCCCTCGAAGGGCCTCGTAGCGCGCGCGCTGGGCGAGGTGGCGATGGTCGCCTGGATCCAGCTCGCAAGCCCGCTCCAGGGACTCGGCCGCGCGGTCGAGTTCGCCGACGCGGGCCCAGAGCTCACCGAACACCGCCCAGGCGGAGGCCTGATCGGGGTAACGGGCCACCAGGGCCTCGCACAGCGGCCCGGCGCGGCGAATGTCATTGGCATCGATCAGGCGTCGAGCCTGCTCGCATCCAGCGAGCAGCCCGGTCGAGGGATTCGGATTCATTCTGCCGAAGCGTCGACGCGCACGCGTGCACCCGCCTCGAGCTGGTCATCCGGATGGGTGATGACTCGATCGCCGACGTCCAGGCCGTTCAGGATCTGAGTGCGCAACCCGCTACTGCGACCCGGCTCGACGCTTCGCAGTCGCGCACGACCTTCCTCGACCACGAACACTTGCCAGCGATCCTCGAGCCGGAACAGGGCACTACTCGGCACCTGCAGCACATCCTCGCCCCGCCAGAGAAAGAACTCGGCTTCGACCCGATACCCCACACCAAGCCAGGCCCAGGCCTGCTCCGGGTCATCGAAATCGATCACGATCGGCACGCGTTGTTCTTCCACGCCCAGGGCCGAAATCCGGGTGAACCCGGCCGGCTCGACTCGACGCACGCGGGCCGCCAGGGCCTGATCGCCGCCCCAGCCGGTCAGGGCAACCTCCATGCCTTCGCTGACACGCACGGCCTGGTGGGACAACAGGTCGACCTGCACCTCCAGATCGTCCAGAGAGCCCACGTCCAGAATCGGCTCGCCGGCCTGAACCGCGCCCTCACAGCAACGATGGACTCTCAGCACCACGCCCTCGATCGGGGCGGTGACCTCGACCGCCGTCTGCTCACCGACCGGCCGCTGACCGCTGGCAATGTCGAGCACCAGGCGGGCACTCTGGCGCTCGTGCCGGGCAACATCGACGCTGGAGGCCGCGGCGCGACGAGCCGCCTCCTGTCGATCCCGCGTCGCTCTTGCTCGCTCCAACTCAGCCGTCGACACCAGGCCGCGCTGATGCATCGATGACACGCGCTCGAACTCGCTGAGTGCGAGACGGGCGTCGGCTTCGGCCGTCGCCAACTGGGCCGTGGCGTTCTGCAGGCGGGCCTCCGCTGCCGACAGGGTTTCGCGAGCCTGTCCCAGGCTTCGGGCATCCAGCGCCGGCGCTGGGCTGGGCTCGAGCCGAAAGACCACCTCCCCGGGCGCCAGGGCATCGCCGGGTTCTGGCTCGACCCGGAGCAGGTAGCCACCGATCGGCGCCGAAAGCGTGTAGGTATCACGCAGGCGGGTGCGACCTTCTTCCCAGATCGATTCGACGAAGTCTCCGCGCTCGGCCGTGACCGCGCTGACCGGCAGCGGGGCGGGTCGCAGTGCCAGGACCAGGGCCAGCAAGAGAATCAGGCCCAAGGCAGGCAGCAGCAATCGTTTGGCGCTTTTCATGACCACATATCCTGCCTCAAATCGAGAATCGGGGGGCGGCGATGGCCTACTCCACTCCCTTCAGGGCCAGCACCATGTCCAGGCGCCGTATCCGGCGGAGGATGAACACGGTCGACAGGGCCGTCGCCGCCAGCACGCCGGCGGCGGCGAAGGCCAGGGTCTGGTGGCTGATGACGAAGGGAATCCGGAACAGGTCCATACTGATCGCGTGGCTCAGCAGCCAGGAAAAGCCGACGCCGATCGCCCAGCCGACCGGAATGGCCAACACGGTCAGAAGCAGCATCTCGCCGATCAGCACCCAGCCGACCTGAGCCCGGGAGTACCCCAGGACGCGCAGAGTGGCCAGTTCGCGCTCACGCTCGGTGAACGCGATTCGAGCGTTGTTGTAGACCAGGGCGAAGGTGATCGTGCCGGCCAGCAGCAGCATGATGCCCATCATCACCAGCATGGTGTCATCCATGTAGGCACGCAGTTCTCTTTCCGTGTCTCGAATCAGACCGATCCCGGCGACCCGTCCCGCGCCCCGCAACTCGGCCAGCACCTCATCCCGGGCCGATGGCTCGATCGACAGCCAGGCGCCGCTCAGGGCGGGCGCCTCACGCATCAGGGTATTGAGCTCCTCCAGATCCAGGTAAGCGCTGGTGCCCAGGGGCTCGTCGACCACGGCGATCAATGGCAACTCGAGGCGCTGACGACGACCTTCCATGATCTGGACTTCGACCCGTTCTCCGGGCTCGATACGGAGCTGCTCGGCGAGATGTCGAGTCATGCTGAGGCCGTGACGAGGTCGCTCGATCGGCTGGCCATCGGCATCGATCAACTGCCGCAGCACACCACCGGACGGCAGGCCGATCAACGCATTGCGCTCCTGAAGATGGCCGTGGCGCAGGCGCACCGGAACCTGCCGATAGCCCTCGGCGTGGCGCACCCCGGGGATCGCCTCCAGCTCGGCCAGAACCTGCGCCGAGGTCGGCTCGACGAAGCTCAGATCGATGTCCATACGCAGCACCTTGCGATACTGCTGGTCGATCATTTCGGTCACGGCCCCGAACTGGAAGCTGCCCAGCACCAGCAAGGCCGCGGCCAGGCTGATACCGAGCAGGGTCATGGCGCTCTTGGCCGGATGCCGTCCGAGGTGTCGCAGGATCATCCGGCTCGACTGGCCGAGGGAGCGGCCGGCCCGGCTGCGATCGATCCAGGAGCGGTGGAAGATCGCCGGCGCCGGCGGTCGCATGGCCTCCGCCGGGGCAAGGCGGACCGCAGCGGACAAGGCGCGTACCGTGCCCAGCGCCGCGGCCACCACCGCCACCAGCAGCGCCAGCACCATGGGCCAGAACTGCAGGCGGGTCAGGGTGGTGGGAAACCGGAAGTACTCGGCATACAGTCGCGCCAGGGCTTCCGCCGCCCAAGCGCCCGCCACGACGCCGATGGCCCATCCGAGCAGCACCACCACGCCGGCCATCAGGGAAAAGTGCAGGGCCAACTCACCGCGACGATAGCCGAAGGCGCGAAGTACGGCGATCTGCTGGCGCTGGTGGCGCACGACCCGCTCGATCAGTACGCCGAGGAGAAACCCGGACACGCTGAGAAACAGGCCGGGGAGAATGATGGCCGTGACCTCCAGCTCGTCGATCTCCTGGCTGAGCATGCGATGGGAAATCAGCTCTTCGCGGCCATGGGCGCCCATTCCACCGTAACGCGCCAGAATGTCGTCGAGGCCCGCGATCAGCTCGGCTTCTTCGGCACCGGACTGGCGGCTGACCAACAGGCTGTTGAAGGCGCCGTCCATGGCAAAGGCTCGCGCCACGGCATCACGGTTCATCCAGAACACGCCGAAGCGCCGATCGTCGGGCAGGAGGTCGTGCGGACCGACCTGGTAAACGAATTCCGGCGAGAGCGCGATGCCGCTGATGGTCGTTTCCTGATAGCGACCGCGGATGATCAGACGCAGTCGATCCCCGGGGCGAAGCACGTGGGCCAGCGCGAAGGCCTCGCTGACCACGACCTGATCGTTGCGACCGGACTCGGGCAGGGTGCCGGAGCGCAGATAGAGCCGGTTGAGCGGGGGTTGTCGGCCATCCGGAATCGAAATCAGCTGCCCCTGGACCGGATCGGCGAACCCGGGAACCTCCAGCCGAATCGGGGCCACGACCCGGTCATGCAGGCGATTGACGCCGGGGACATGCTGCAAGCGCTCGATCAGGCTGACCGGCGCTCGTGCCAGGGCGACCTGCACGTCGGCCAGGTGATGGCTGCCGTAGAAGTTCTGCATCGACAGACGCAGGGCATCCATCGAAGTCACCGAGATGATCAGGGTCATCACGCCGGAGCCGATGACCAGGGCGATCGCCAGGAGCTGCGCCTTCATCTGCAGCAGGTCCCGCAGCAGCTTCCGGTGCAGGGCGGCGATGCGCACCGTCCGCCTACCAGTCCAGCTCGGCCGCCGGCCGAGGCTTGTCGTTGCGCTGATCGCCCTCGATCCGGCCATCCCGCATGCGAATCACGCGCGTCGCCATCTCCCCGATCACGGCATTGTGGGTGATGATCAGGGTGGTGGTGCCCAGTTCCCGATTGATCCGCGCGATGACCTCGAGCACCCGCACCCCGGTCTTCGAGTCCAGTGCGCCAGTGGGTTCATCGCAGAGCAGCACGGCCGGTCGTTTGGCGATGGCGCGGGCGATGGCCACGCGTTGCTGCTCACCGCCCGAGAGCTGGGAAGGAAAATGATCCATCCGGTCCGTCAGATCGACGCGCTCCAGGGCCTCTTCCGGCGTCATCGCCCGTTCGGCGATGTCGGTGACCACCGCCACGTTCTCACGGGCCGTCAGGCTGGGGATCATGTTGTAGAACTGGAACACGAAACCGACGTGATCCCTCCGGAAGGCCGTCAGGGCCCGATCGCCGGCCAGGGTCAGGTCCTGATCGCCGTAGTGGAGTTGACCGCTACTCGCCCGATCCAGCCCGCCGAGGATATTGAGGAGCGTCGATTTACCCGAGCCCGAGGCACCCAGCAACACGACCAGTTCGCCGGATTCAAGCTCCAGATCGACGCCACGCAGGGCCTGGATGGTGACTTCGCCCATACGGTAGAAGCGGGTGAGCCCCTGCGCCCTGAAAACGGCTTGCCGGTGTTCCTGCTGATTCATCTCCCGTCTCTCGTCCGCCCGCGACGGCCTGCATTTACAATAGTCGCATGAGCGCGCAATGGACCGACGACTTTCTCGACCTGGCCCTGGACTATCAGGCTCTCCGCTTTGGCGAGTTCACCCTGAAATCCGGCCGCGTCAGCCCGTATTTCTTCAACGCCGGCCTGTTCGCCGACGGCCGTGGCCTGGATCGTCTGGCCGGCTGCTATGCGGCCGCCATCCAGGCCAGTGGCATCGAATTCGACATGATCTTCGGCCCGGCCTACAAGGGCATCCCGCTGGCCGCGGCGATCGCCATCCGCCTGTACCGGGACTTCGACCGCAACCTGCCTTTCGCCTACAACCGCAAGGAGGCCAAGGACCACGGGGAAGGCGGCGAGGTGGTGGGGGCGCCGCTTGCGGGCCGCGTCCTGATCGTCGACGACGTGATCTCGGCGGGGACCTCCGTGCGCGAATCTCGGAACCTGATCACCGATCATGGTGCCCAAGCCGTAGCGGTGGCCATCGCGCTGGATCGACAGGAGCGCGGTCAGAACGAACGCTCGGCGGTCGAAGAGGTCGAAGCCGACGGGCTCGAAGTGGTCAGTGTGGCCACGCTGGCCGACCTGATCGACTGGCTGGACGATCGCCACACGATTGCCGCAGACCGGTCTGCTATGCTGGCCTACCGGGAGCGGTACGGCATCTGAGAACGCCTCTTCGGACATGATGAAATACGCGCTGATCATCCTGACGCTGACACTGATCCCCGAGCTCGCCTCGGCGCAGACCGTCTACCGTTGGGTGGATGACGAGGGCGAAGTGCACTACGGCCATGCCGTGCCGCCCGAGTACAAGGATCGCGGCTACGATCGCCTCGGCCCCAACGGCATGGTCGTCGAGCGTGTCGAGCGAGCCCTTACCCCCGAAGAGCAGGCCGCGCGCGACCGGGAGCGAGAGCGTCAGGCCCGGGAGGAAATCGAGCAACGCAATCAGGAAACCCGCGATCGTCTGCTGCTGGCCGCGTATCGCAGCGCCGAGGACATCGTCACCACTCGGGACATGACCCTGCGCAGCCTGGCCAGCCAGCGAGAAACCCTGCAGACCTCGCTCGATCGGACCAGCCAGCGCTTCGAGAACCTGGTCAGTCGGGCCGCTCAACTGACCCGCGAGGGCCAATCCGTGCCCCGGCAGCTGAGCGAGAACATCGCCCAGGCCCAGGCGGAAGTCCGCGATCTTCGTGAAGCGATGGCCCAGCTGGACGAACGCGAGCAGGAGCAGCGCGAGCGCTTCGATGCTGACCTGGCGCGCTTTCTTCAGCTGACCCAGCCCGACGCCGGTACCGCGGCAGAGAGCGAGCCAGAGCCCGAATCGAGTCCCTGACATGTTCACCCGCTGCCCTGGCTGCCAATCGGTCTACGCGCTCGATGCCCAACGACTGGCCGAAGCCGCCGGCATGGTGCGCTGCGGCCACTGCGGCAAGACCTTCAATTCGCTGAGCAGCCTCTTCAACGAACATCCGCGCGCCGATGACAGCCCCCTGACCGGGGCCGGCATGCCGCCGATGCTCGATTACCGCGCCATCGTGCAGCCCGAGCTCCCCGGAGTCAGCCTGTTCGAAGAGGAAACCGTCGAGCAGGAGCCGGGCCCGACCCTGAACCTTCCAGAGACCGCCGCAGGTCCGCGCCCGGCCTCACCCGCCTGGGCCGTGGCCAGCCTGGCTTTGGGGCTCGCACTGATCCTGCAGCTGGCCCTGCAGTGGCGAGCGCCCGATAGCGCCCTCGCGGGCCTGTTCGGGCGTGAGGCCGGCCCCGTGACGCCAGCGGAGGTCGGGCAGGCGATCCAGATCATCTCGCGTGACATGCATCGGCACCCGACCCTGGACGATGCCGTCATCGTCAGCGCCACCCTGCGCAACACCTCCGATGAACGTCTGGACTGGCCGGTCCTGGAAGTCCGACTGTACGACCCCAGCCAGCAGATCCTCGGGGTCCGTCGCCTGATGCCAGCCGATTACCTGCAGAATGCCGCCAACGTCGATATCGGCATGCCGACCGAGCTCCTCGTCCCGGTCATCCTGGAATTCGTCGTCGGCACGACCCTGCCGTCGGGTTTCGATTTCAGGTTCTACTGACAACACCCCCGAATCCCGACCCGACGGCGCTTGCGAGCCGATCCAGCCACTCCGGCTGTGCTATTGTTTGCGGCCCGCTGCCGTGGCACGGCAGCTTGTCGAACCATCCAACGGACCAGTCGTTTGAAAGCCCAGCCAGCCAGCAACGGAGCCAGCCTCAACCAGGTCGTTCGCGAGGTCGTCCGCCAGTACCTCGACGACATGGGCTCCACGCCGCCGGACAACCTGCACGCTTTCATCCTCGGAGAGATCGAGCGCCCGCTGATCGCTACCGTGCTCGAACACGTCGGCGGAAACCAGTCGAGGGCGGCGCGCATTCTCGGCATCACCCGGGCCACGCTGCGCAACCGTATCCAACGCTACGACTTGTCTGGCTGAAGCCGCCAACGCAGGAACCCGCATCCAAGATGAACGCAACTCGAACCGCCCTGATCAGCGTGTCCGACAAGACCGGCGTGGTCGAGCTCGGACGAGCCCTCCACGAGCATGGCTGGACCCTCCTGTCGACCGGCGGCACGGCGCGCAGCCTGCGCGAGGCCGGCATCGACGTGACCGAAGTCAGCGATCACACCGGATTTCCCGAGATCATGGGCGGACGCGTCAAGACCCTGCAGCCCAGCATCCATGGCGGCATTCTCGGCCGTCGCGGCCAGGACGAGGAGGTCATGCGGGCCCATGGGATCAAGGCCATCGACCTGGTCGTGGTCAACCTCTATCCCTTCGCTGCCACCGTGGCCCGTCCCGACTGCACGCGGGAAGAAGCGATCGAGCAGATCGACATCGGTGGCCCGGCCATGGTCCGAGCCGCGGCGAAGAATCACGCCGACGTCGGCCTGCTCGTCGACCCGGCCGATTACCCGGCCGTGATCGCAGGCTTGCCCGAGCTCCCCGATGCAGCCACCCGGCGCCGCCTCGCGGTCAAGGGTTTCGCGCACACGGCGGCCTATGACGGTCAGATCAGCCAGTACCTGTCGCAGCAGGAAGACCCAGAAGGCCTGCCGCCGGTGCTGAACCTCGCGCTGGATCGAATCAGCCCGCTTCGCTACGGCGAGAATCCGCACCAGGCCGCTGCCGTGTACCGTGAGCGGCAACGTCCGACCGGTGGACTGGCCGGCACCCAGCCCATCCAGGGCAAAGCCCTGTCCTACAACAACCTGCTGGACGCCGATGCGGCCTGGTCCGGCGTCCAGCTGCTCGGCGACGCCCAACCGGCCTGCGTGATCATCAAGCACACCAACCCCTGCGGCGCGGCCATCGGTGACAGCCTTCGCCAGGCCTGGGAACGGGCCCTGGCCTGCGACCCGACCTCGGCCTTCGGCGGAATCGTGGCCTGCAACCGGACCATCGATGCCGGGCTGGCCGAGGCCCTGGCCGAACGCTTCCTGGAAGTCATCATCGCGCCGGACATCGCTCCCGCCGCCCGCGAGATCCTGGCCGGAAAGAAGAACCTTCGTGTCTTGATCGCGCCGACCCACCAGCCTCCGGGCCTCGAACTCAAGGCCATCGACGGCGGCTGGCTGGTGCAGCAGGCCGACCTCCCGCCCTCGAACTCGAGCGAGGACGTCGAGCTGAGCGTGGCGACCGAGCAGGCGCCGGACGACGCACAACTGGCCGATCTGCGGGTGGCCTGGGCCGTCGTTCGAATGGTTCGCTCCAACGCCATCGTCTACGTCAAGGATGGCGCAACCGTCGGCATCGGCGCCGGCCAGATGAGCCGCGTGGACTCGGCCCGGATCGGCACCATCAAGGCGGCCGATGCCGGGCTTTCACTGGAGGGCGCGGTGATGGCCTCCGACGCCTTCTTTCCCTTTGCCGACAGCATCGAGGCCGCTGCCGCCCAGGGCATCAAGGCGGTGATCCAGCCCGGCGGCTCGATGCGCGACCAGGAAGTCATCGATGCCTGCAATCGGCACGGCATCGCCATGGTCCTGACCGGACGTCGCCACTTCCGCCACTGAGCCCGTTCGGCGGGGCAGCCGCGCTACAATGTGCCGAACCCCAGATTCCGGAAATTGCACCCCATGAAAGTGCTCGTCATCGGCGGCGGCGGCCGTGAGCATGCGCTGGCCTGGAAAGCCGCGCAATCGAGTCAGGTCGACGAAGTCCTGGTCGCCCCGGGCAACGCCGGCACGGCCTCCGAGCCCGGCTGCCGGAACGTCGACATCGGCGCCGAAGACATCGACGCTCTGCTCGAACTGGCCCGGACCGAGCTGGTGGGCCTGACCATCGTCGGTCCGGAAGCGCCCCTGGCCGCTGGCGTGGTCGATCGCTTCCAGGCCGCGGGCCTGGCCTGCTTCGGCCCTTCTGCCAAGGCGGCGCAGCTCGAGTCCTCGAAGGCCTTCGCCAAGGATTTCATGGCCCGCCACCGCATTCCGACCGCGCGCTACGGTGTCGTCGAGTCGGTGGACGAAGGCATGGACATGGTGAACTCGATCGGCCTGCCCCTGGTGCTCAAGGCCGATGGCCTGGCGGCCGGCAAGGGCGTGGTCATCGTCGACCGCCTCGACCAGGCCCGCGCCACCCTGGAAGACATGCTTTCCGGCCAGGCCTTCGGCGAGGCGGGGCACCGCGTCGTCGTCGAGGAATTCCTGATCGGCGAGGAGGCCAGCTTCATCGTGATCGCCGACGGCGAGCACGCCCTGCCGCTGGCCACCAGCCAGGACCACAAGCGCCGCGATGAGGGCGATCAGGGCCCGAACACCGGCGGCATGGGCGCCTATTCGCCCGCGCCGGTGGTCGATGCCGCCATGCACCAGCGCATTCTTCAAGAGGTCATCCAGCCGACGCTGAGCGGCATGCAGGCCGATGGCTGCCGATTCACCGGTTTTCTCTATGCCGGCGTGATGCTGACCGACGATGGCCCCAAGGTACTCGAATTCAACGTGCGCTTCGGCGATCCCGAGACCCAGCCGATCCTGATGCGACTGCAGTCCGATCTGGTCGAGACCCTGCAGCGAACCCTCGATGGCCACATCCAGGACATCGAACTGGGCTGGGACGAGCGCGTGGCCCTGGGCATCGTGCTGGCCGCCGGCGGCTACCCCGACGGCTACGAAAAAGGCAAGCCGATCAGCGGCCTGGACTCCGACTTCCCGCACCACGTCAAGGTCTTCCATGCAGGCACCCGTCTCGATGAGCAGGGGCAAGTCGTGACCAGCGGCGGCCGGGTGCTCTGTGTGACGGCCCTGGGCCCGAACGTCAAGGCGGCGCGGGATCAGGCGCTGGAATGGATGGCGCGGATCGGCTTCGAGGGCGCGTTCTACCGCAGCGACATCGGCCACCGCGCCATTTCGCGGGATTGATGCAGTCTCCGAGCCCACCCAATCGCACGAGCGGGTATTGAGCCGATGGACGTCTCCCACCTGCTCGACCAGCTCAACGACGCCCAGCGCGAGGCGGTCACGGCCGATGAGGGCCATGTGCTGGTGCTCGCCGGCGCCGGCTCGGGCAAGACCCGGGTCCTGGTCCACCGCATCGCCTGGCTGATCCAGGTCCACCACGTCTCGCCGATGGGCCTGCTGGCCGTGACCTTCACCAACAAGGCGGCCGGCGAAATGCGGCATCGCGTCGGCAAGCTGCTCAATCTGCGTCCCGACGGACTGTGGATCGGCACCTTTCACGGCATCTGCCATCGCATGCTGCGGATGCACGCCGCTGAAGTCGGCCTGCCCGAAACCTTCCAGATCCTGGATTCGGACGATCAGTACCGACTGATTCGCCGGGTGATCCGGGACATGGAGCTGGATGAAGGCGAGTTTCCCGCGCGCCAGATGCAGGGCTTCATCAACCACCACAAGGAAGAGGGTCGTCGGCCGGGCGACATCGAGTGCTTCGATCACGCCTTTCAGGCGCGCCAGCTGGCCATCTACCAGCATTACCAGGACTACTGCGAGCGCTCGGGCCTGATCGACTTCGCCGAACTGCTGCTCCGCACCCTCGAGCTGCTGCGCGACAGTGACGCCCGTCGCGCCCACTACCAGGACCGTTTCGGCCACATCCTGATCGACGAGTTCCAGGACACGAACACCCTCCAGTACGCGCTGGTGCGCCTGCTGGCGGGCTCGAAGAACCAGCTCTTCGTGGTCGGCGACGACGATCAGTCGATCTACGGCTGGCGCGGCGCCAAGGTCGAGAACGTGGTCCACTTCGACCGCGATTTCTCGCCGAAGGTGGTCCGCCTGGAACAGAACTATCGCTCCACGGCCACGATTCTCGAAGCGGCCAACCGGGTCATCGACCACAACGCCGAGCGCATGGGCAAGAACCTCTGGACCGAGGGCGAGAAGGGCGAAGCGCTCAAGCTGTTCACGGCCTTCAACGCCGAAGAAGAGGCCGAGTTCGTGATCGCCCGCATTCAGGACTGGATGGAACAGGGCGGGCGCGCCTCGGAAACCGCCATCCTGTATCGCTCGAACGCGCAATCCCGGCTGTTCGAGCAGGTGCTGTTGCGCGAAGAGATTCCCTACCGGGTGTACGGCGGCCTGCGCTTCTTCGAACGCGCCGAAGTCAAGGACGCCATGGCCTATCTGCGTCTGGTCCACAATCCACACGATGACCCGGCCTTCGAGCGCGTCATCAACCTGCCCGCCCGCGGCATCGGCGAGCGCACCGTGGCGCTGATCCGTGACCACGCTCGCCGCCAGGGCCAGTCCCTGTTCGAGGCCGCGCGAAGCCTGTGCGAGAGCGGCGGCTTCACCGCACGCGCCGGCAACGCGGTGGCCGGCTTTCTTGCCCTGATCGGCGAGTTGACCGACGAGTACGGACAGGCCGGCCTCGGGGAGGCCATGCAGGCGGCCATCGACCGCGCCGAACTGGCCGACTGGTACCGCTCCCGCGAGCCCGCCGATCGCGCCGAGGCGCGGGAGGAGAACCTGGCCGAACTGGTCCGCGCCGCCGAGAGCTTCACCCAGCCCTTCGAAGATGAGCAGGCCGGCTTGAGCCCGACCGCCTCCTTCCTCGCCCAGGCCGCCCTGGAGGCGGGCGAACATCAGGGCGAGCGCTGGCAGGACTGCGTTCAGCTGATGACCCTGCACTCGGCCAAGGGTCTGGAGTTTCCGCTGGTCTTCATGGCAGGCATGGAAGAAGGCCTGTTCCCGCACCAGAAATCCGCCGAAGAGCCGGGCCGCCTGGCCGAAGAACGGCGCCTGTGCTACGTCGGCATGACTCGAGCGATGCAGCAGCTGGTGCTGAGCCACGCGGAATCGCGGATGATCCACGGCCAGACCAATTTCTCCCGACCTTCGCGATTCCTGTCCGAGATCCCGGCCGAACTGGTCGAGGAACTGCGCCCGGGACGCCCACGCGTGGCCCCGGCCCAGAGCCACGGTGGCGCACCGCAGGACGCCGAAGGCCTTTCCCTGGGCACGACCGTCCGCCATCCCCGCTTCGGGCTCGGCACTGTCGTCACGATCGAAGGCCAGGGCGCGAACGCGCGCATCCAGATCAATTTCGAGTCCGCCGGTTCGAAATGGCTGGTGCTTGGCTATGCCTCCCTGGAGCGGGTCGGGTGACGCCCTTCGAATGGCCGGAGCTCGGTCTGGCCGGCCTGCGCCAGACTCGTGGTGAGCGGCCGGTACTCGCCCTGCACGGCTGGCTGGACAATGCCCGGAGCCATGCGCCCCTGGCGCCTTATCTGGACGGCATCGATCTGGTCGCGCTGGAGTTCCCCGGCCACGGCCGCTCGCGCCCCCGGCCGGAGGGCGTTCGCTATCACTTCGATGACTATGTGTTCGACGTGCTGGCGGCCGCCGACCGGCTCGGCTGGTCCGACTTCCACCTGCTCGGACATTCCCTGGGTGGCGCCGTGGCCTGCCTGACGGCCGCCGCCTGCCCGGAGCGCGTGCGCTCGCTGGTACTGATCGAGGGCCTGGGCCCGATCAGTGCGCCCCCCGACCGCGCCGCCGCCGGCTGGCGCCAGGCCCGCCGTGGCAGCCACCTGCGCCCGCGTCGTCAGCACCCGACTCCGGCCTCGGCCGTGGCGGCTCGCGCACGCAACAGCGATCTGGACGAGCGTTGCGCCGAACTGCTGGCCGAACGGGGCCTGGTCGAACAGGACGGCGGCTTCGTCTGGGGCCACGACCTGCGCCTGACCTGGCCCTCGACCCAGCGCTACACCGAAGCCCAGGTGCTCGACCTGATCGCAGCCATCGAGTGTCCGGTCATGAATCTGTATTCCGATCCGCCAAGCGGGCTGGTTCCGGCCCGACTGCTACAGCGCCGCCTGGCCGCGCTTCGCAAGGGGCAATGGCGCGCTTTCCCCGGCGGGCACCATCTGCACATGCATCACCCGGACCAGCTCGGCCCGGTCATCCAGGAGTTCTTCGATGTCTGATCGCTTCCAGCCCAAACCGATTCCCGATAACGAGCGTCTGATCTTCGCCCTCGACGTCCCGGACATCGACCGCGCGCGCGCGCTGATCACCGAACTCGGCGATGCCGTCGGTTTCTACAAGCTGGGCCTGGAGTTCTTTCTCAGCGGCGCCTACTTCGAACTGGCCGCCGAGCTCAAGGACGCCGGCAAGAAGGTCTTTGCCGACCTGAAGCTGTTCGATATCCCGCCGACGGTCGGCCGCGCCGTCGCGCAGCTGGCCCGTCACGACGTCGACTTTCTGACCGTGCACGGCAACGACGCCATGCTCGAAGCGGCCGTCGCTGCGCGCGGCAAGATCGGCATCCTGGCCGTCACCGCGCTGACCAGCCTGGACCGTGGCGATCTGGACGACCTGGGCTTCGACTGCGATATCGAGCAACTCGTTCTGTCGCGAGCGCGGAGAGCGCTGGCGCTCGGCTGCGCCGGTGTGATTTCCTCCGGCCTGGAAGCCGCAGCCCTGCGTGAAGAGGTCGACCACGCCCTGACCGTGATCTGCCCGGGCATCCGCCCCGTCGACAACATCGACGAACAGAAGCGCACGCTCTCGGCGGCGGAGGCCTTCGCCGCGGGCGCCGATTACATCGTGGTCGGCCGCCCCATCCGGGATGCCGCCGACCCACGCCGAGCGGCCGAGCAGCTTCAGAGCGAAATATCGCAATATTTCAGTGACTTATAGCTCTTTTGTAGAATGCTTGCCAAGAGGCGCCCAAAACGCTATCATTTTGCTTGAGGATTGCACGTGGATGTAACCTTCAAGCTCGACAACAACCCATGGCACTTCGCAATCTGAAGGGGCCAATTCAACCGGGTGCGACCTGCGTCGCCCCGGTTTTTTTTCGCCTGCGGCCGACCGGCGGAACCGCTCCGGCGCGGTGATAAACTACGCGTCTTGTCCGACGGCACTGCAACCATGCCCGATACCGGTCCCGCTCCTTCCCTGCTGCACCGCCTCCAGCTGGTCTGGCTGGGTTTACTGCGCCGAATCCTGCACCTGTGGGTGCGCAGCACCGTGTTGCCGGAGCACCTCGAGGAGTTGGCGCTCGATCCCGAGCGGCCGGTGTTCTACGTGCTCGATGCCTACGCACTGAGCTCGCTGCTGATCGTCGACCACGTCTGCAAGAATCTCGAATGGCCCCGCCCCACGCAGGCCCTGCATGCCCAGGGTCTCGACCTGCCGCGCGCCTATGGCGCCAATCGACGTTATCGTGGGCTTTTCATCCGAAGCCCGGAAGCCCGGCGCCATTCGGTCATGCTCCGACGCCTGCTGCAGCAGGCGGCTGCCAGCGGCCAGACCGAGGTTCAGATCGTTCCGGTCACGGTGCTTATCGGACGTGCGCCGGACACGGAGAACAGCCTGTTCAAGATCCTGTTCTCCGAGAACTGGGATCTGGGCGGCCGCTTTCGCCGCCTGTTCACCACCCTGATTAACGGCCGCGCCACCATGGTCCAGTTCGGCAAGCCGATCGAGGTGGCTCAGCTCCTCGCCGAAACCGAGCACGCCGAGCAGGCCCTGGGTCGAGTCAGCCGAGTGCTTCGCGTGCAGTTCCGGCAGGTGCGAACCGCCGCCATCGGACCGGACCGCTCGCATCGCCGCACCCTGGTCGAAAAGGTGGTCCAGAGCGACAGCGTGCGCCAGGCCATCGAAGCCAAGGCCCGCCGCGACCAGGTGTCGATCGAAAAGGCGGAGCAGGCGGCGCGCAAGTACGCTCGGGAAATCGCGGCCGACTACTCCTACAACTTCGTGCGCATTGCCGAGAAGCTCCTGAGCTGGTTCTGGAACCGGATCTACCGGGGCGTCAAGGTCAACCATTTCAGCAAATTCCGCGACGCCGTCGGAGAGCACGAAGTGGTCTACGTGCCCTGCCACCGCAGCCACATCGACTACATGCTGCTGTCCTGGCTGCTCTACCATCGCGGCTTCGTGCCCCCACATATCGCGGCCGGCCTGAACCTGAACATGCCCCTGGTCGGCCCACTGCTCCGACGCGGCGGCGCCTTCTTCCTGCGCCGTTCGTTTCGATCGCAGCCCCTCTACGCGGCAGTCTTCAACCAGTACGTCTCGATGATCCTGTCCAGGGGCGTCGCGCTGGAGTATTTCATCGAGGGCACGCGATCACGCACCGGTCGGCTGCTGCCTCCGCGCGCGGGCATGCTCTCGATCACGGTCCGGGCCTTCCTCCACTACCGCACCCGACCCGTGCTGTTCCAGCCGGTCTATATCGGCTACGAACGCCTGGCCGAAGGCAATGCCTATATTCACGAACTCTCCGGCCGACAGAAGAAGCCGGAGTCCCTGGCCGACTTCAAGAACGTCATCAATATCCTGCGTAAGAATTACGGTGAGGTCACGGTCAGCTTCGGCGAGCCGGTCCGTCTGGCCGAGCTGCTGGACCAGCACCACCCGGACTGGGAGCGGCTCAAGCTCGAGCCCGACAGCAAGCCGACCTGGCTACCCGGCCTGGTCAATGATCTTGCCGACCGCATCATGGTCAATATCAACCGGGCCGCCCACGTCAATCCGATCAACCTGCTCGCCACCGCGCTGTTGGCCAGCCGCAAGCACGCCCTCGACGAAGACGACCTGGAACGCATGATCGGCCTGCTGGCCGAACTGGTGCGACAGACCGGCTTCAGCGACCGAGTGGACGTGACCGAGCTGACACCCGGCCAGATCATCGAGTACGGTCTGGAGCTCGGGGCGATCGAGCGCCAGAGCCACCGTCTCGGCGACATCGTCCGGACCGACGCGACCAATGCGGTGCTGCTGACCTACTTCCGGAACAACATGGCGCACCTGCTGGCCATGAGCGCCTGGATCGCCTGCTGTTTCCTGAACTTCCGCAGCGTGCGGCGCCGGCGCCTGAACGCGCTGACGCGCACGGTGTATCCATTCCTCAAGCGGGAACTGTTCCTGCCCTGGGACCAGGACGAACTCGAGCCGGTGATCGAACGCCACATCCAGGCGCTGATCGATCTGGGCCTGTTGAGAAGCAGCGGGGATTCCCTGCAACGGGCTCCGGGCGGAAGCGATGAAGCCTACTATCTGCGTCTGCTCGGAAATTCCCTGATCCAGACCTTCGAGCGTTACTTCATCACGATTTCGGTGCTGGCCAAGAACGGATCCGGCCGCCTCACGCGCCAGCAGCTCGAGCAGCTATGCATTCTCTGCGCCCAACGCATTTCGCTGCTGCACGAGTTCGAGGCCCCGGAGTTCTCCGACAAGACCCTGTTCAAGCAATTCATCGATTCCCTGACCGAAGGCGGCTTCCTGGACCGGGATGAAGAAGGGCGACTGTTGTTCTCCAACCTGCTCGAGCAGGTCGCCCGGGATGCCAAGCTGATCCTGGACAAGGAAATCCGGCACACGATCATCCAGGCAGCGCCGGAAGTTCTCGAACTGGAGAGCGAGTGATGCGTACAGGAGCCATTCGGATCGCGGCCCCCGTGAAACCCGATCAGGCGTCCAGATCCGGGATCAGTCTGGATTGCAACCAGGCGATCTGATCCTTGAGGCGGAGTTTTCGCTTCTTCAGGCGTCGCAGGTGCAGCTGATCGGTGGCACGGTCCTCCCCGAGGCGGGCAATGGCCTCGTCCAGATCGCGATGCTCCTCGATCAGTTGCTCGAGCCGTTCGCGAATCGTGCTCTCATCCCAGCTCATGGTTAGAATGCCCCTCCTATGAACAAGCACAACCCTCAAGGACGCGCGCCGACATGAGCAGCACCGAGGCAAGCATTCCGATCCGCCTGCACAAGCCATCCTCCAGGGACCCGCGCAAGGCGAAATATAACACCGACAAACTGGTCAAGCGCCTCCGCCGCCAGGTCGGTCAGGCGGTCATGGACTACGGCATGATCGAGGACGGAGATCGAATCATGGTCTGCCTCTCGGGCGGCAAGGATTCCTATGCCATGCTCGATCTGCTGATGAACCTGAAGCGATCGGCACCCGTGGACTTTTCCCTGATCGCCGTCAATCTGGACCAGAAGCAGCCCGGCTTCCCCGAGCACGTCCTGCCCGCCTATCTCGAGCAGCTCGGCATCGAATGGCATGTGATCGAAAAGGACACCTATTCGGTCGTCAAGCGCGTCGTTCCCGAAGGCAAGACCACCTGCGGCCTCTGCTCACGAATGCGGCGCGGCACCCTGTATGAATTCGCGCGTGAGAACGGCATGAGCAAGATCGCGCTCGGCCACCATTTGAACGACATCGTCGAGACCTTCTTCCTGAACCTGTTCCACGGTGCCTCGCTCAAGGCGATGCCGCCCAAGCTCAGGAGCGATGACGGCCAGCACATCGTCATCCGCCCGCTCGCCTACTGCCTCGAGGCCGACCTGGAACGCCTGGCCGAGATCCGGAACTATCCGATCATTCCCTGCAACCTCTGTGGCAGCCAGGCCAATCTCGAGCGTCAGAACATCAAGCGGATGCTTGCCGACTGGGAGCGTGTCCAGCCCGGCAGGACCATGAGCATCTTCCGCGCCCTGGGAAACGTCGCCCCCTCCCAGCTCTGTGACACGGCTCTGTTCGATTTCACTGGCCTGGCCAGGACCTCATCCGAGACATGACTAGCGACACTGGTGGTCAAGGCGCCAGTGGTGACACAATTCGGATTCAATCCCGATGGAGGAGGGTGTCATGAGACGACTCAAAGCAACTCTGCTGGTTCTCGCCGTATTCGGCCTGAGCGCCTGCGGATCGATCAATTCACCGGTCATCATCGAAGATGGATCAACCATCGAGCACGGCCTCCGATCAGTGAATGGCCCGATCCAGGTCGGGGACGACTGCGTGATCGAAGGCGGCATCGACAACGTCAACGGACCCATTCGGCTGGGTGCACGCAGCCGTGCCGGCGACCTGGCCAACGTCAACGGCTCGGTCGAGCTCGGCGAATCCAGCAAGGCCGGTGACATCGACACGATGAACGGCTCCATTCGCCTCGGAAGATCCGTTCAGGTGGACTCGCTGGCGACCCAGAACGGTCGCATCGAAGCAGGGCCGGGTGTGGAAGTCAAAGGCGCGGTGAACACCATCAACGGCCGTGTTCAACTCGGCGATGGCAGCCTGGTGGCCGGAGCCATCAACACGGTCAATGGCAGCATCGACATCACAGGCACCCAGGCGGGCAGCATCCAGACCGTGGCAGGGTCGATTCACCTTCGCGAAGGCAGCCGGGTTCTCGGTGAACTCAAGGTCCTGGAAGCCGGCATGATGAGCGCGGGCGATCGCATTCCCCGGATCGTGATCGGACCGAATGTCGAAGTGGCAGGGCCGCTACGCTTCGAACGAGAGGTCGAGCTTCACGTCCACGAATCGGCTCGCATCGGCGAGGTCGAGGGCGCCGAGGTCCAGCCCTTCACTGGCGATGCGCCTTGAGCAGATCTTGCGCACGCATCGAGCGTGATTCCTCTCAGGCAGCTGGCTAGCAAAAAAAACCCGGCGTGAAGACGCCGGGCTTTTTTTCAACAAGCAGTGAAGGGTCAGTCGTAGCGAGTCCCGTTGAATTCGATCCAGCCACCCCCACCGGGCTGGCCGGAATCCGCGTGGGTCAGAATCACCTCGCCACCGCCGCCATGGAACTCGTAGCGGCCCTGAAAGGCAATGACATCATCTCGATCAGCCGGCACCCGGCCTGCATTGCCCACACGGTGGCGAACCACCAGGGACAAAGCGTCGTTGACGCGGACCAGAAAGCGCTGATTGGCCTCATCCGAGCCCAAAGGCCGCACGACGGTTCCGTGACCACTGACCCAGACGCCGGTCTGACCTTCGGTAAAGGCCGCGAGCAGACGCTCGTTGTCCGGCAAGGGTTCCTCTCCGCCGCAGGCCACCAGGCCCATCGTGGCGAAAAGCACAAACAAGACTACCCCGAAGCGTCTCATCGATTCTGTTCCTCCTTGTAGGGCGAGCATAACAGATTTATCTCATAGAGCAATTCCAGACCCCTGATATTGCAAGCAATAAACGGGCCAATCTGCCCAGGGCCACGGGACACGCCCTGTGACTCCCGTTTCCTGACCGATTTCGTCACCCCTGTACTGTCAAGCGTCATTCTTTGCTCGGTTACGCCATTGACGAGCCATGAACCCACAGCCAACTAAGCTATTTTCCCGATTCGAGTCAAGGCCATGTCCATGCCAGCAACACCTGAGGAAACGCTCGTCCGCGCCGATTTCCGACAGCGCGCGGTTGTCCGGCCGGGCGACGATGACTGGCTGCCCTCGCCGTCAGCCGGGGTGGAACGCATGATGCTCGACCGCATCGGAGGCGAAGTCGCTCGAGCCACTTCCCTTGTTCGCTACGCACCGAACAGTGAGTTTCCCGAACACATCCATGGTGGCGGCGAAGAGATCCTGGTTCTCGAAGGAATCTTTTCCGACGAACACGGAGACTACCCGGCCGGTAGCTATGTCCGCAATCCGATCGGCAGCGCCCACACACCGAAGATCGGATCGGACGGGTGCCTGATTCTGGTCAAACTGCACCAATTCGATCCCCTGGACGCGGAACGCAAGGTCATCGACACAGGTTCCGAGCCCTGGCTGCCGGGCCTCGTACCGGGATTGAGCGTGATGCCACTGCACGAGTTCGGCACCGAGCGCGTCGCGCTGGTGCGATGGGCGCCGAACACCCGGTTCAACCGGCACCGGCACTGGGGTGGGGAGGAAATCTTCGTGATCGAAGGCACCTTCCATGACGAGCATGGTCACTACCCGGCCGGCAGCTGGCTACGCAGCCCGCACCTGAGCGAGCACACGCCCTACACGGAAGATGACGGCGCACTGATCTGGGTCAAGACGGGACATCTACCGGAAGCTTCGGCCTGACGCCGTTCCGGCAACTCGAGTGCCGGAGACTCGCGAACGATCGCACCGATCGGAACTCCGGCTTGGGGGCATCCCGGAATGATTCCCGGGATGCCCCCGACCATGCACTGGACTGGCTAGTCGACCGAATCCGGAGCTGGCGCTTCGAAACGATCGTCGAACACGGCATCGGTGGCCCCGACCCCCTGCAGCAGCACGCCTTCGTCCCCGGCATCACTGAGCACGGCGATCGCCACATCGGCAGGTCCGGTCGCCGTCGGGCTGAACCGGTAGGCCAGCTGGCACTGCTCGCCACCATTCAATTCGAACGGCACGCTCGTGCAGCTGGTCTGCCCCGGAATCAACTCGAAGGGTGCGGCAGCCGAGCTGATCGTCGACACCTCGAGCGGGAGATCTCCCCCGTTGCCCAAGGTCACCAGCTGAACGTTCGAGTTCGACCCAACGACGACTTCACCGAAATCGATCAGCGGCGGGCTGACCTCCAGAAGGGCAGGCGCAGTCACATCGAAGGCCTGACTCGTCGACGATGCCGTCCCGGACGTCGCCACCAGGGTGTAGCCGATACCCGAGCTGTCCAGCGTCAGGTCGTCGAAGCTCGCGACGCCGGTCACGGTCGTCACGGAGACCGTTCCACCCAGGTTCGCGCCGCCGGGATTGTTCCCGAGCGACAGGGCGACCGGGGTTCCATCGGCCACCGGATTACCCTGGCCATCCCGCACGTCGACCACCACGGCCGGCGCCATGATCGCGCCGACCAGGACGTCGGAAGCCTGAACCGTGAATGCCACGGTGGCCGCCTCGCCGGCAACGATCTCATAAGGAAGCGAGTCACTGCCGGCGGCATGATTGGCATCGCCCGGATAGTCCGCCGTCAGCGTGGTCGGACCGACCACGGTCGAGATCAGGTCACAGCTGGTCGCCGGCAAGGCGATCGTGCAACTCTCGCCATTGCCATCGTCGACCGTCACCAGGCCCGTCGGCTGACCGCCGGTCACTGACGCCGTCACCGTGTAGCTCTGACCGGCGGCCTGCTGATCCGCGGGCGAAACCGCGTCGATCGAGACCACTGTGGTGGCCTGGGTGATCACCAGGGTCTCCGAAGCCGTCGCCGTGTAGTTCGGGTCATCCACGGTCACTTCCACGGCGTAGGAACCGACGTCCGTCGGCACCGTGGCGCCGCCGTCGTAGGTTACCGTCGTGGACAGACCCGGCGGGGTCGTCGTCACCGTCACCGGCTTCGGATTGCCGTCGTAGACCTGGCTCGTGTCCGTGATCGAGATCGTCGCGGTCGCCGCGGTGATCTCCAGCGTGTCGGAAGCCGTGCCCGTGTAGTTCGGGTCATCCACGGTCACTTCCACGGCGTAGGAACCGACGTCCGTCGGCACCGTGGCGCCGCCATCGTAGGTCACCGTCGTGGACAGGCCCGGCGGCGTGGTCGTCACCGTCACCGGCTTCGGATTGCCGTCGTAGACCTGGCTCGTGTCCGTGATCGAGATCGTCGCGGTCGCCGCGGTGATCTCCAGCGTGTCGGAAGCCGTACCCGTGTAGTTCGGGTCATCCACGGTCACTTCCACGGCGTAGGAACTGACGTCCGTCGGCACCGTGGCGCCGCCATCGTAGGTCACCGTCGTGGACAGGCCCGGCGGCGTGGTCGTCACCGTCACCGGCTTCGGATTGCCGTCGTAGACCTGGCTCGTGTCCGTGATCGAGATCGTCGCGGTCGCCGCGGTGATCTCCAGCGTGTCGGAAGCCGTACCCGTGTAGTTCGGGTCATCCACGGTCACTTCCACGGCGTAGGAACCGACGTCCGTCGGTACCGTGGCCCCACCATCGTAGGTCACCGTCGTGGACAGATCCGGCGGGGTCGTCGTCACCGTCACCGGCTTCGGATTGCCGTCGTAGACCTGGCTCGTGTCCGTGATCGAGATCGTCGCGGTCGCGGCCGTGATCTCCAGCGCGGCCGTGGCCGTGCCCGTCCAGTTCGGGTCGTCCACCGTCGCCTCGACCGCATAGGTGCCCACCGCGCTCGGCGGCGTCGGACTGCCGTCGTAGGTCACGGTCGTCACCAGACCCGGCGGGGTCGTGGTCACCGACACGGGCTTCGGATTGCCGTCGAACACCTGGCTGGTGTTGCCGATCGTCACCGTCGCCGTCGCCGGCGTGATCGTGAACGTATCGCTCGCGCTGCCGCTGTAGCCCGGCTCGGTGATCGTCACCTCCAGCGCGTAGCTGCCCACGTTGGTCGGCTCAGGCCCACCGCTATAGGTCGCCGTGAACGCCAGGCCCGGCGGGCTCGTCGTGATCGTCGCACCCTGGGCACCACCGTTGAACACCCGACTCAGATCGGCCAGGGTGATCGTTGCCGTGGCGGCGGTGATCTCCAGCGTGGCCGAGGCCGTGCCCGTCCAGTTCGGATCGTCCACCGTCGCCTCGACCGCGTAGGTGCCCACCGCGCTCGGCGGCGTCGGACTGCCGTCGTAGGTCACCGTCGTCACCAGACCCGGCGGGGTCGTGGTCACCGACACGGGCTTCGGATTGCCGTCGAACACCTGGCTGGTGTTGCCGATCGTCACCGTCGCCGTCGCCGGCGTGATCGTGAACGTGTCGCTCGCGCTGCCGCTGTAGCCCGGCTCGGTGATCGTCACCTCCAGCGCATAGCTGCCCACGTTGGTCGGCTCAGGCCCACCGTTGTAGGTCGCCGTGAACGCCAGACCCGGCGGGCTCGTCGTGATCGTCGCGCCCTGCGCCAGACCGGTGAACACGCGGCTCAGATCGGCCAGGGTGATCGTCGCGCTCGACGCCGTGATCTCCAGAGTGGCCGACGCCGTGCCCGTCCAGTTCGGATCGTCCACCGTCGCCTCGACCGCGTAGGTGCCCACCGCGCTCGGCGCGGTCGGACTGCCGTCGTAGGTCACGGTCGTCACCAGACCCGGCGGGGTCGTGGTCACCGACACCGGCTTCGGTGAGCCGTCGAACACCTGGCTGGTGTTGCCGATCGTCACCGTCGCCGTCGCCGGCGTGATCGTGAACGTATCGCTCGCGCTGCCGCTGTAGCCCGGCTCGGTGATCGTCACCTCCAGCGCGTAGCTGCCCACGTTGGTCGGCTCAGGCCCACCGTTGTAGGTCGCCGTGAACGCCAGACCCGGCGGGCTCGTCGTGATCGTCGCGCCCTGCGCCAGACCGGTGAACACGCGGCTCAGATCGGCCAGGGTGATCGTCGCGCTCGACGCCGTGATCTCCAGAGTGGCCGACGCCGTGCCCGTCCAGTTCGGATCGTCCACCGTCGCCTCGACCGCGTAGGTGCCCACCGCGCTCGGCGCGGTCGGACTGCCGTCGTAGGTCACGGTCGTCACCAGACCCGGCGGGGTCGTGGTCACCGACACCGGCTTCGGATTGCCGTCGAACACCTGGCTGGTGTTGCCGATCGTCACCGTCGCCGTCGCCGGCGTGATCGTGAACGTATCGCTCGCGCTGCCGCTGTAGCCCGGCTCGGTGATCGTCACCTCCAGCGCGTAGCTGCCCACGTTGGTCGGCTCAGGCCCACCGTTGTAGGTCGCCGTGAACGCCAGGCCCGGTGGGGTGGTCGTGATCGTCGCACCCTGGGCGCCACCGTTGAACACCCGACTCAGATCGGCCAGGGTGATCGTCGCCGAAATCGCGGTGATCTCATAAGGCGCCGCGTCCGAGCTCGGATCGTTGTTGGCATCGCCCGGGTAGCTGGCCGAGACCGTGGTTGCGCCGACCACTGTGGAAACCAGCTGACAGGAGGCCGCCGGCAACACGATGTTGCATGTGACGCCGTTGCCGTCGTCCACGACCACCGTTCCGGTCGAATTGTAGCCGCCGACCGCCACACTGACCGTATAGGCCGTGTTGTAGGCCGAAGAGCCGGCCGGATTGATGGAGGTGATGGCCGTACTGCTCACGGCCGTCGAGACGATATAAGCGGTCGAATCGCTGCTCGGGGCATCGTCTGCATCACCGGAATAATCCGCTGTGATGGTCTTGTTGCCCGTCGTGGTCGAGGTCAGATCACAGCTGCCGCTCGGTGCGGCGATGACGCAGCTGTCGCTGCCGTCGCTGACCGTGATCGTGCCCGTGGGCGAGCCGCCACTGACACTGACGCTGACCGTATAGGCCTGGCCCACAGTCTGGCTGCCGGCCGGGGCAATGGCCACGATTGACGTCGTGGTCGGGGAGGCGGTGATGTCGTAGCTGGTCGAGTCACTGCTCGGCGCATTCCCCGCATCGCCGGTGTAGTCCGCGGTGATGGTGACGGTTCCTGGCGTGGCGGTGACGAGATCACAGCTGCCGCTGGGTGCCGCGATGACACAGCTGTCCGTCCCATCGCTGATCAGGATGCTGCCGCTCGGGGAGGCGCCCGTCACGCTGGCGCTGACCGTGTAGGGTTGACCGGCCGTCTGGCTGCCTGCCGGTGCAATCGAATCGATGGTGGTCGTCGATGCCGCCGCCGTGATTTCCAGGGTTGCATTCGCGCTGCCCGTGTAATTCGGGTCGGTGACCGTGGCCACCACCGCGTAGCTCCCCACGGCGCTCGGGGCGGTTGGGCTACCGGCATAGGTCACGGTGTAGGCAATCGCCGCCGGATTCGTGGTGACGGTTACCGGCTTCGGGCTGCCATCGTAGACCTGGCTGGTGTTCGAGATCGTCACCGTGGCCGACGCCGGGGTGATCGTGAAGGTGTCGCTCGCACTGCCCGTGTAGCCCGGCTCGGTAATCAGCACATCCAAGGCATAGCTACCCGCTGCAGTGGGCTCCCCGCCACCATCGTAGGTCGCGCTGAAGGCCAGGCCCGGCGGATTGGTCGTGATCGTCGCGCCTTGCGGCCCGCCCGAATACACCGTGGTCAGATCGGCCAGGGTGATCGTCGCCGGAATCGGCGTGATCTCATAGAGCTCAGTGTCGGAACTCGCACCGTTGTTCGCATCGCCCGGATAGGTCGCCAGCAGGGTGATCGGCCCGATGAAGGTCGAGGCGATGGCGCAGGACGTCGCGGGCAGCACGATGTTGCAGGTGGCGCCTTGACCGTCTTCGACGAGGATCGTGCCGGTCGGGGAATAGCCGCTCACCGAAACATTGACCGTATAGCTGGTGTTGTAGGGCGAGGAGACGGGCGGATTGACCGAGGTGATCGTGGTGGTCGACGCTGCCGCGGTGATCGCGTAGGCAACGGAATCACTGCTCGGCGCATCGTCGGCGTCGCCCGAGTAGTCGGCCGTGATGGTCTTGGCCCCGGTCGTCGTCGAGGTCAGGTCACAGGAGCCGGCCGGCAGGGTGATAAGGCAGCTGTCCGTGCCGTCGCTGACGGTGATGGTGCCCGTCGGCGTGGTTCCGGCAACGGAGACGTCCACCGTATAGGCCTGGCCGACGGCCTGACTGGCTGCCGGCGAGATCGAGTTGATGGTCGTGGTGGTCGGATCGACCGTCACGGCCGGGATGACGCAGAATTCCAAAGCCCAGGCCTCAAGCGTGCCGGAGTCCTGACGGACGTTGTCCGTGATGGTCAGGGTCCAGGTGCCCGACGGCACTTCTCCAGCAAAGGCGGCGAGCGGGTTGCTCGGTTGGTAGGTGCCGCCATCCGTGGGCGGACACGGCCAGGCGCCCGGAGAAGCGGAATCCGAGAGACTCAGCAGGAAATTATCCTGACCGGCGCAGCTCCGGTCCATGATGCGAACGGTCGTGCCACCAGGACTGCTCAGATCGAAATGCAGGTCGTTGATCCAGGTATGCGTCCCCTCCAGGCCGATCACGTTGATGCTGTCGATCGGATCCGTGATCGTCGTGGTCAGCACGGAGGTGGTGCTGCGAGGGTTGCCACCGCCGCTGGCATCGGTCAGGTTCTTCGGTACATCGGTACTGGCGATGGTGGTGCAGACCAGGGCGGTGGTGGTGAAGCTGAACGCGCTGTACCAGCCGCCATTGCCGCAGACATTGGTCGCTCGAACTCGCCAGTGGTAGAGGGTGGACTGGTTCAGGTCCGCGCCCACCGCATGACTGGTTCCCTCGACGGTTGCGCTGTAGGCGATCGTATCGAAGGTCGGTGAGGTCGAGATCTGCAGCTCGTAGGTGGATGCCTCGTTGGCCGCCGTCCAGCTCAGGGTCGGGCGCAGGACGACCCCAGTGCTTCCATCGGCCGGACCGGTGAGCGTCCCGACGGTGGGCGCGGCGCTGAACAGATCCAGCACCGCCTGTCCGTCGGCCGTGTTGCCCGGGTCGCTGTCATCGGTCGCCGTGAAGCTGATCGTGTAGCTGCCGCCGGCCGCCGATCCGAGTCCGGACAGGGTGTAGACCGTGTCCTTGTCCGGATGAACCACCGGGTTCTGGGTGAAGCCGCCCAAGGTCCCGGCGGGGTTGCCGGACGCGCTCAGCGTCGCGCTGCCCAGGAACTGATCGTCGAGGGTGACGGTGAAATCGGTGCTTCCGTCGGCGGCACAGACCTCCACCTGGGGCGGGGTGACCTGGAGACCGATCGGACAGGCGCCTCCGAAGCGCTGATTGCCCAGCTCACGGGCGTCAGCCAGCTGGACCAGACCCCAACCGGTGACCTGGTCATAGCCGGCACCGTAGACGAAACCGCTGCCAGGCTTGGTGCCGGTCAGGTCGCGTGCGCTATCGCGCAGCAACTGGCGGATCTGCTTGTTGGTGACCGTACTCGGACCACCACAGGCGTCCCAGGCCAGGGCAACGGCCGCCGCCACGCCCGGCGTGGCCATGGACGTACCGCTCAGGAAGGCGTATCCCCCGGTGCAGCCGACACAGCCCGACCCGTCATTGGCAATGACGTTGACCGAGCTACCGAGATCATCGGCGATCAATGCCTGACCCGCCGCCTGGCTCAGGCTGATGGCCGGAATCAGCGGGGTGGTGCAGCCACCGCCACAGGTGCCGGCAAAACCGCCGGCGACATTGTTGTAGATGATGGCCGCCAGGCCACCATTGTCCTTGACCTCATTGACCTTTTCGGAGAACGCGACGCTGCCACGCTCGCAGATCACGATGCGCCCGTTCCAGCTCGCATCGCCGCTGCCGGCCAGACAGAGCCCGCCATCGACCAGGATGCCGGTTTCATCACCGAAACCGGCCTCATCGATGTGCCCGCCATCCCAGGTCTGGGTGCCGATGGCTTGATAGGCAGGCACTTCACCGTTGGGGGCAGGATAGGTAGAAAGCACGTTGACGCCGCCGCCGGCCAGCTCGACCACGTCCCATTCGACGTTGGCCGGCGGATTGTTGGGATCAAAGGCCGTGGGCGGATACTGGCTGAAGTCCGCAGCCACTTCCCCTTCATCGATGGCGGCGACGGAGATCACCGAGGGGTATCCTGCCGGATAGCTCTGCGCCGTATTGCCGTCGTTGCCGGCCGCCGCGATGTTGAGAATCCCGAAATTGTCGTACAGGTCCTGGAAGATGGCTTCTTCCGTGGCGCTGTACCCTCCCCCGAGGCTCATGCTCAGCACATTGGCGCCGAGATCACGGCAGGTCTGGGCGGCCGCGCCCAGATTGGACTGCCCGGTCACCCAGCCCCCGGCGTTGCTGAAGACCTTCAGGATGATCAGTTCCGCGCCACCCGGCATGGCACCCACCACACCGATGTTGTTCATCACTGCGTTGGCCGTTCCCGCCACATGGGTTCCGTGGCCATCGCCGTCTTCGGTCCAGCTTTCGCCGTTGATCTGCGAAACACCGGAGACGGTAATGCCCTGGAAATCATCATGGGCCGCCAGAAAGCCGGTGTCGATGATGCAGAAACGCATGCCGGACCCATCGGGCGCGCCGGCGTCGATGACGTTGTCGCGGTTGCGGTCCCAGATATCACGCGCCTGGTACTGATCGATGTTCCAGGGCACGACCTGGGCCTGGATACGATGCTCCGGAACGGGCTCGATGAACTTCACATCCGAGCGACCGGCCAGCGCATCGATGGCCCGCGCCGGCAGCATGACCGCCACCGTGTCCAGGCGATCGAAGCGATGCGTCACCTCACCGCCCAGATCACGAACGGCCCGATCGACCTGATTGGATCGTCCCGCGCCGAACTTTACGTAGTAGGGCAAGCGTTCCACGCCGGGCGAAGCAGCATCCCCCCCGTCCTGTGCCAACGCCGTTAGCGGCAGCAGGAGCAAGGCGAACCAGGCGAAGGAGAGACCGCGCAGGCGGCTGCCGGCGCGCGAACGGGACTTATGGGTGCTGTGCTTCATCGATCTCTGAGTTCCATGCCGTCGGCCTGTCCGGAATGGACTGGGCCATCAAGCCGGCCAGAGGGGATGCTTGGGAACGGACCATGGCAGACCGGATCACCGGCCACCCCCTTTGTAACTGGCTTGCTGAATGCTGACGAACGCGATCAGGCGTTCGCCCCCTTGCCGCCTGACGTGAGAGAAATGTCAAGGCAACGGCCTAGAGCATAAGCATTACATGAGCTTGGATGCAATTACTCGTACTGAGGATCGGGTTGATTCGTGATGTGAATCACGCATTTCAGCCCTTTCACCCAGCGCGGAGGGACCGAGATGAAGTCAGAACACAAAAAAACCCGGCCGAAGCCGGGCTTTCTGCAACTGCAAGAATTCGCGAGATCAACGCTTGAGCTGCCGCCGGAATTTTTCGAGCGCGGCCAGCTGGGCCATGGCCTGGGCCAGCTGAGCCTGCGCCTGAGCGACCTCCATCCCGGCCGAACGATCAGCAATCGCCTTCTCGGCTTCTTCCTTGGCCTTCAGCGCGGCGGCTTCGTCCAGATCGCCGGCGCGAGCGGCCGTATCGGACAGCACCGTGACCACGTGCGGCTGAACCTCCAGCAAACCGCCGGAGATGTAATAGAACTCCTCACCACCGTCGGGCAGCATCACCCGCACCTGGCCAGGCCGCAGACGGGTCAGCAGCGGGGCGTGACGGGGCGCAATACCCAGTTCACCTTCCTCACCGCTGACGACCACCATGGCCGCATCACCGGAAAAGATTTCCGATTCCGCACTCACGATGTCGCAATGAATAGTCGATGCCATCTTCTAGTAACTCCGTTTTACTCGATGCCCCCAACCATGGGTTGAGGGCGTGATTCGTGGCTGCTGGCAAGGCTTGAGCAAGGACCGAGCGCGGAATGGACTCCAGTCCATGAGCACTCGGGCCGCCGCGAAAACGCCGCCAGCGGCCGCGAAGCGCGTCCTCAGGCCGCTTTTTCGAGCATCTTTTCACCCTTCTCGACCGCCTGGTCGATGGTGCCGACCATGTAGAAGGCCTGTTCGGGCAGGTGATCGTATTCGCCTTCAACGATGCCCTTGAAGCCACGAATGGTCTCCTTCAGCGGCACGTAGACACCCGGCGAGCCGGTGAAGACTTCGGCGACGAAGAACGGCTGCGAGAAGAAGCGCTCGACCTTGCGCGCGCGGGCGACGGTCAGCTTGTCTTCTTCGCTCAGTTCGTCCATGCCGAGGATGGCGATGATGTCCTTCAGCTCCTTGTAGCGCTGCAGGGTGCCCTGCACCTTGCGCGCGACGTCGTAGTGCTCCTGACCGACGACCAGCGGATCCAGCTGACGCGAGGTCGAGTCGAGCGGATCGACGGCCGGGTAGATGCCCAGCTCGGCGATGTTACGCGACAGAACGACGGTGGCGTCGAGGTGAGCGAAGGTGGTTGCCGGCGACGGGTCCGTGAGGTCATCGGCCGGGACGTAGACGGCCTGGATCGAGGTGATCGAGCCGGTCTTCGTCGAGGTGATGCGCTCCTGCAGGACACCCATTTCCTCGGCCAGCGTCGGCTGGTAGCCCACGGCCGACGGCATACGACCCAGCAGCGCCGACACTTCGGTACCGGCCAGGGTGTAGCGGTAGATGTTGTCGATGAACATCAGGACGTCACGGCCTTCGTCACGGAAGTACTCGGCCATGGTCAGGCCGGTCAGGGCGACGCGGAGACGGTTACCCGGCGGCTCGTTCATCTGGCCGTAGACCAGGGCCACCTTGTCGAGGACGTTCGAGTCCTTCATCTCGTGGTAGAAGTCGTTCCCTTCACGGGTACGCTCACCGACACCGGCGAACACGGAGTAGCCCGAGTGCTCGATGGCGATGTTACGGATGAGCTCCATCATGTTCACGGTCTTGCCCACGCCGGCGCCGCCGAACAGGCCGACCTTGCCGCCCTTGGCGAAGGGGCAGACCAGGTCGATGACCTTGATGCCGGTTTCCAGCAGCTCGTTGCTGGCGGCCTGGTCCTCGAACGACGGAGCGGAACGGTGGATGGACCACTGGTCTTCGGCACCGATATCGCCAGCCTCATCGATCGGGTTGCCCAGCACGTCCATCACGCGGCCAAGGGTCTTCTTGCCGACCGGCACCTGAATCGGGGCACCCGTGTTGCTCACGGTGCGATGGCGCTTGAGGCCATCGGTGGTCCCGAGGGCAATCGTCCGGACCACGCCGTCGCCCAGCTGCTGCTGTACTTCCAGCGTGATGTCGGTGTCGTCGACCTTCAGCGCGTCATAGACCTTGGGCACCTCGCCACGCGGAAACTCCACGTCGACCACGGCACCGATGATTTGAACGATATTTCCGGAACTCATTGGGCTATTCCTCGGTTTTTTGGGGGCCGCGGCGTTTCGCTCGTCGCGACCGGTACTTTCAATGTCCTAGCAAACTCTCGGGCCAGCGCGCCTTAGACGGCGGCGGCACCACCGACGATCTCGGAGATTTCCTGCGTGATCGCTGCCTGCCGCGCCTTGTTGTACACGAGCTTCAGATCGTCGATCAGGCTGGAGGCGTTGTCCGACGCGCTCTTCATCGCGACCATACGGGCGGCATGCTCACTGGCCAGATTCTCGAGCGTGGCCTGGTAGACCAGGGACTCGATGTAGCGGGTCAGCACGTCGTCGAGCAGACTTTCCGCATCCGGCTCGTACAGGTAATCCCAGTACTGCAGCATCGGCTCGTCTTCGGTGGCCGGCAGCGGCAGCAGCTGATCGAAGGTCGACTGCTGCGTCATCGTGTTCACGAAGTGGTTGTAGCAGACGTACAGGCGATCCAGCTCTTCGTTGCGGTACGCATCGAGCACCACCTTGATCGAACCGATCAGGTCTTCCAGCCGCGGCTTTTCGCCCAGATCCTGGGTGGCGGCGGAAATGTTGACCTTCAGGCGACGGAAGAACTGAGCGGCCTTGCGACCGATAATGACCGTGGTGACCTCCACGCCCTGCTCTTCCCAGCGACGGAATTCGCCGAGCAGCTTGCGGAACATGTTGTTGTTCAGCCCGCCACACAGCCCGCGGTCGGTCGCCACGATCACGTAACCGACGCGCTTGACCTCTTCGCGCTCGACGGTGAACGGGTGCTTGTATTCCGGGTTGGCATGGGCCAGGTGACCGATGACCTGCTTCATCATCCGGGCATAGGGACGGGAGGCATTCATCAGATCCTGGGCCTTGCGGATCTTGCTGGCCGAGACCATCTCCAGCGCACGCGTCACCTTACGCGTGTTCTGGACGCTCTTGATCTTGCCGACGATTTCCTTGGATCCACTCATATGCGCCTAAATTCCTTGCATTCTGTCTCGGGCGGAGCGCGTTCGGGGCGGGCAGAGGATCCGCGCCACCCCGTTCGGCCGCGTCTTACCAGCTGCCGGTGGCCTTGAAGTCGTCCAGCGCGGCTTTCATCTTGCCGGCCAGCTCGTCGTTCCAGTCACCCGTGGAGTTGATCGTCTCCAGCAGCTCGCCATGGCTGTTGCGCATGTAATCGAGCAGGGCGCGTTCGAAGTCGACCACCTTGTTCAGCGGCAGATCATCGAGATAACCCTCGTTGCCGGCGAACAGGGACACGGCCATTTCGGCCACGGACAGCGGCGAGTACTGCGGCTGCTTCATCAGCTCGGTGACGCGCTGTCCGCGCTCGAGCTGCTTGCGGGTGGCCTCATCCAGGTCGGAAGCGAACTGCGAGAACGCCGCCAGCTCACGGTACTGGGCCAGGGCCAGGCGGACACCGCCGCCGAGCTTCTTGATGATCTTGGTCTGGGCCGCACCACCCACACGCGAGACCGACAGGCCGGCGTTGATGGCAGGGCGGATGCCTGCGTTGAACAAGTCGGTTTCCAGGAAGATCTGGCCGTCGGTGATCGAGATCACGTTGGTCGGAACGAAGGCCGACACGTCACCGGCCTGGGTTTCGATGATCGGCAGCGCGGTCAGGGAACCGGTCTTGCCCTTCACCTCACCGTTGGTGTGCTTTTCCACGTAGTCGGCGTTGACGCGAGCAGCGCGCTCGAGCAGACGCGAGTGGAGGTAGAAGACGTCACCCGGGTAGGCTTCACGGCCCGGCGGACGACGCAGCAGCAGGGACACCTGACGGTAGGCCCAGGCCTGCTTGGTCAGGTCATCATAGACGATCAGTGCGTCTTCACCACGATCGCGGAAGTACTCGCCCATGGCGCAACCGGCGTACGGGGCGATGTACTGCAGGGCCGCCGACTCGGACGCGTTGGCCGCAACCACGATGGTGTGCTCCATCGCGCCGTGCTCTTCGAGCTTGCGCACCACGTTGGCCACCGAAGAGGCCTTCTGGCCGATGGCGACATAGATGCACTTGATGCCCTTGCCCTTCTGGTTGATGATCGCGTCGATGGCGACGGCGGTCTTGCCGGTCTGGCGGTCACCGATGATCAGCTCGCGCTGGCCACGACCGATGGGCACCATGGCGTCGATGGACTTCAGACCGGTCTGAACCGGCTGATCGACGCTCTGACGGGTGATGACGCCCGGGGCGATCTTCTCGATCGGCTCGGAACCGGCAGCTTCGATCGGGCCATTACCATCGATCGGGTTGCCGAGGGCATCGACCACGCGACCCAGCAGACCTTCGCCGACCGGCACCTGCAGGATGCGGCCGGTACAACGCACCGTGTCGCCTTCCTTGATGTGCTGGTATTCACCCATGACCACCGCACCGACCGAATCGCGCTCGAGGTTGAGCGCCAGGCCGTAGGTCTCGCCGGGGAATTCGATCATTTCGCCCTGCATCACGTCGGCCAGACCGTGCAGACGGCAGATGCCGTCGGACACGCTGACCACCGTGCCTTCGGTGCGGGCCTGTGAGGAGACTTCGAACTGCTCGACGCGCTTGCGGATCAGTTCGGAGATTTCAGTCGGGTTGAGGGTCTGTTGCATCGTTTGCAATCCTTGACAAAAATTCGGGTCCCAATGTGTTCCGTTCGGCCCTTACGGCCGACGGGACTAACGGGCGAGCTGGCGCCCCAGCTGTTCCAGACGGCCACGTACCGAGCCGTCGATGACCTGATCGCCGGCCCGGATCACCGCGCCTCCGATCAGGGACTCGTCCACATCCACCTGCAGGTCGATGTCACGACCGAAGCGCGCCTTCAGGCGCTCGACCAGACGATCGCTTTCCTCGTCGCTCATCGGCATCGCCGAGGACACCTGAACCTTCAGGCGTGCTTCGGCTTCGCGGCGATAGAACTCGTACTGGGCCGCGATCTCGGGGAGGAGCTCGAGGCGGTCGTAGTTCATCAGCACCTTCAGGAAATTGGCCATCGACTCGTCGAAGCGATCGCCGCCCAGGTCCATGATCAGCGCCAGCAGCTGCTCGCGGCCGACCCGCGGGTCGCCGCTGAACTGCTGGATGTCGGGGCTGGAGGCCACCGCTGCGGCGAAGCTCAGGCTGTTGCTCCATTCGGCCAGGCGGCCCGCATCGCGGGCCACCTCGAACACGGCACGAGCATAGGGCCGAGCCAGAGTGGTTCGGTTCAGCATGGCTTACAGTTCCGCGGCCAGTTTGTCGAGCATGTCCCGGTGCTTGCCGGCATCGATTTCCTTCTCGATGACACGACTCGCGCCGGAGATCGCCAGTTCGGACAGGCGCTCGCGCAGGGCTTCACGGGCCTGGTTGGTCGCCTGCCGGATCTCGGCCTCGGCGGCAGCCACCTGGCGGTCGCGCTCGGCCAGAGCGTCCTGCTTGGCCTGTTCCACGATCTGGGTACCACGCTGGCTGGCCTGCTCGAGAATATCACCGGCCTTGCGGCGGGCCTCACGGATCACCTCATCGGCTTCCGCCTTGGCGATATCCAGCGCCTTCTCTGCTTCTTCAGACTGGGCCAGACCCTCGGCGATCTTCTGCCGACGCTCTTCCATGGCCTGGACCAACGGCGGCCAGACGAATTTCATGGTGACCAGAATGAACACCAGGAAGGTCCCGGCTTGCCCGATGATGGTGCCTAGACTCAAGTCCATAGCAAAACCTTACAAGTCGTAGTGTTGGTGGAACGGTATACCCGCGGGATCAGGCGCCGGTGACGGCAGACAGCAGCGGGTTGGCGAACAGCAGCAGGGCGGCGAAGGCCACGCCGATGATCGACAGGGCGTCGAGCAGACCGGCGATGATGAACATGCGAACCTGCAGCATGCCTGCCAGTTCCGGCTGACGGCTGGCGCCTTCCAGGAACTTGCCGCCGAGCAGGCCGAAGCCGATGCCGGTGCCGAGCGCGGCGAAAGCGAAGATCAAGCCGACGGCGATGGCGGTATTGGCCTGGATAAGAGCAATGGTTTCCACGTTGAGTCTCCTAACGGTGTTGTGCTTGGTTAGAGCGGTTGATGACGGTTGTTAATGAAGATCAGTGTTCTTCATACGCCAGCGACAGATACACGATCGTCAGCGTCATGAAAATGAATGCCTGCAGCGGAATGACCAGGATATGGAAGGCCGCCCAGGCGCCACCCGGGATGAACTGGATCCACCAGGGCAGCAGGGCGATCAGGATGAAGATCATTTCCGCGGCGTACAGGTTGCCGAACAGTCGCAGCGCCAGCGAGACCGGCTTGGCGATCAACTCGACGATATTCAGCAGGATGTTGGCCGGCCACAGGATCGGGTTCTTGCCGAAGGGATGGAACAGCAGCTCCTTGCCGAAGCCACCCAGACCCTTGCCCTTGACCGAGTAGATCAGGATCAGGAAGAACACCACGATCGACAGGCCGAAGGGGCCGTTGATGTCGGCTGAGGGCACGACACGGGTGTACTCCAGGCCGAACAGTTTGTAGGACAGCAGCGGCAGGTAATCCACCGGGATGATGTCCATGATGTTCCACAACAGGACCCAGACGAAGATCGTCAGGGCCAGAGGCGCAACGAACTGGCGTGGGCCGTGGAAACTGTCCTTGACCGAGTTGTCGACGAAGTCGACGAGCATCTCGACGAAATTCTGCAGCTTTCCAGGCACGCCGGCCGTCGCCTGGCGAGCCGCCAGGATGAAGAAGAACAGGAAGAACAGCCCCAGCACCACCGAGAAGAACAGCGTGTCGGCGTGGATCGTCCACAGGCCTTCGCCGTAGCTCAGATTGGTGATGTGGTGCTTGACGTATTCGCTCGGTGACGGAGTGCCGCTAGCCATGACGTTATCGAACTGTCCCTTCAGCAATCTAATTCTGGTGTTCCGAACCTGGACTCATGTGCGCCAGGCGCCCCATGGCCAGCCAGTAGGCCACCACCGTGGCCACGTATCCAACCAAGACCGGGCCAAAATACCCGGCAAACCACTTCGCCACGATGACGAACAGGATCACCGCCAGCGCCAGCTTGAAGGCCATCGCGCGGTAGAAGGCCGCGATCATGGCTTTCGCATCCTGGCCGAGGCTCAGGCCGACGCGCAGCGCGGTCACTGCCGTCAGCACGATCCCGATGGCGCCGCCGATCAAGGCCGCCAGCGATTGCTCGAGGCCGCCGATCAAGGCAAACAGGATGGCTGCCGCTCCGGACAACAGGGCCTGGACGCGCAGCAACCAGGCAATGGTCTTGGCAAAGTGGGCCTCGTGCATGTCCGCCTCGCGTGTGCATTGCCGTCTGTCTGCCGCCTGCCCCCCGTAACCGGTGGCGAAGCGAAAACAAGGCGCATCGTGCTTAGCGCCCTGCAAATCCGCTTAAGTATAGCATTCCGAGACGCTCAGCGGCAATAATCGAACGGCAAAATCGCCGTTGATGGTCGCCATGCGAACCGTCGAGTACAGTGTGGACCTTCCTTCGTCCCCCTTCGAGAGCATCGAGCGCATCATGACCGACCTGAATCAACGCACCGTCGTCATCACCGGCGCCTCCCTGGGCGTGGGGGCCGCCACCGCCCGAGCCTGCTTCGAGCGCGGCGCCAACCTGGTGCTGATCGCTCGTGGCCGCGAGCGCCTGGAGACGCTGGCCGGGGAACTCGGATCACCGGAGCGCCTGGCCATCGAAGCCCTGGACGTGACCGACCTCGATGGCTTTTCCGCCGCCCTCGAGCGAGCGCGCCAGCGTTTCGGCAGTGTCGACGTCTTGATCAACAACGCTGGCTTCCATTCGCGCGGCCCGGTCGAGCAGGTCTCTGTCGAGGACCTCGGCCGGATGATCGACGTGAACCTGAAGGCCCCCATCCAGCTCACCCGTCTGGCTCTGCCGCTGCTGCGCGAGGCGAAGACGCCGGCGGTGATCCAGGTCGCCTCGCTGGCCGGGCGAACGCCGGTGCCGGGTTCGGCGGCCTACTCGGCGAGCAAGTTCGGCCTGCGCGCCTTCAGCATGGCTCTCGGCGAAGAACTGCACGGCTCGGGGATCAAGTTCGCCTGCGTCTCCCCCGGCCCGATCGACACCGGCTTCATCATGGATGACATCGATGCGGTCAGCGATCTGACCTTTTCCCAGCCGATCGTCACTGCCGAGCAGGTGGCCGAAGAGATCATCAAGCTGATCGGCGACGGACGACGCGATGCGCCCATGCCGCGTTTGAGTGGCTACCTGACGACGCTGACCTACCTGTTCCCGAGCATCGGCCGCTTCATGCGCCCGATGCTCGAGAAGAAGGGGCGACGCACCAAGGCTCGTCTCAAGCGAGAAGGGCAGAAGGACTGAGCTTGTCCGGTTTCCAGTGTTCGATTTCGGGACGAAGCATCCCGGAATCGAACGGACGGGCACCCGGACAAACCGGACCGGATCCATCGAAAAATCAGGAAAGCTCATTGCTTTCAATAAGATAATCTCACCCGGACCGAACTGGCACGGTAGTTGCTTGCTCTGGGCATGGACATTCATCGCCCCGAACTCAAGCGCCGCAAGCGCCAACTGAAGATCCTCTGGGTCTCCCTCGCCATCGTACTGGCCGTCGTGCTCGTCGCCGGACTGAGCCTCCTCGAGCCGGCCGCCCCGGCCGTCGACCGGGCCACGGTCTGGACCGACACGGTTCGCCGCGGCGACATGGTGCGCGAGGTGCGCGGCCCCGGCACCCTGGTGCCGCGCGAGATTCGCTGGATCGCCACCACCACCGAGGCCCGCGTCGATCGCGTACTGGTCCGGCCCGGCGGCGCCGTCACGCCCGACACGGTGCTGGTCGAAATGAGCAATCCCACGCTCAGCCAGCAGGTGCTCGAAGCGCGCTCGGAAGTCATCGCCGCCGAGGCGGACTTCGCCGCCCTGGAAGTCCGCCTGCAGAGCGAAGCCCTGGACCAGCGCGCCACCCTGGCCGAAGTGCGGGCCGAAGCCGAGAGCGCGCGCCTGCAGGTGCAAGCCGAAGCCGAGCTGCTCGAGCGAGACATCCTGCCGCGCATCCAGTACCAGCGCAGCGTGCTGCGCGCCGACCAGCTGCAGGAACGCCTGGCCATCGAGCAGGAGCGCACGGCGCAGTTCCAGCACTCCGTGGCAGCCCAGCTGCGCGCCGCGCGGGCCCGTATCGATCAGCTCGCGGACATCGCGGCCTACCGCGAAGCCCAGCTGGCCGCCCTGCAGGTCACCGCCGGCATCCACGGCGTGCTGCAGGAAATGAGCGTCGAGGCCGGTCAGCGCCTGTCCCCGGGCGAGAACATCGCCCGCGTTGCCCAGCCCGACACGCTGCTGGCAGAACTTCGCATCCCCGAAACCCAGGCCAAGGACGTACAGCTGGACCAGACGGTGGAGGTGGACACCCGCAACGGCATCGTGCCGGGCCGGGTCATCCGCATCGACCCGCGCGTCGCCAACGGTACGGTCCAGGTCGACGTCGAGCTGACCGGCCCGCTGCCGGCCGGGGCCCGCCCCGACCTGTCGGTGGACGGCACGATCCGGATCGAACAGCTCGACGACGTGCTCTACGTCCGCCGCCCGGCCTACGGCCAGCCCGAGTCGACGGTCCGCCTGTTCCGCATCGACCCCAGCGACGGCAGCGCCGTGCGCGTGCCGGTGGAGCTGGGTCGCAGCTCGGTCAACGTCATCGAGATTCGCCAGGGCCTGAACCCCGGCGACGAAGTGATCCTCTCGGACACCTCGGCCTGGGATGAATTCGACCGGATCCGCCTGCAGTGAACGCCACGATGCTGCCCGACCTGATCCCGATCCTGTGCTGGCTGCTCGAACAGACCAGCCACCACGCACCCTGGGTCTGGCCGCTGCCGGGCGTCATCGTGCTGCGCTGGTTCGGCAAGTAAAGGCGCCCATACACACCTTCCAAATGGACAAGACCATGAACGATCACAACAACGCATTGATTCATCTCGAGGACATCACCAAGGTCTTCCTGACCGACGAAGTCGAGACCCACGCCCTCGGCGGTATCCATTTCGATGTCCGGCAAGGCGAATACGTGTCGATCTCCGGTCCTTCGGGCTGCGGCAAATCGACCTTGCTGTCGATCCTGGGCCTGCTCGACACGGCCAGCAGCGGCACCTACACCCTCAACGGGACCTCGGTGCAGAACCTGAGCGCCGCCGATCGAGCGCGCGTGCGCAATCAGGAAATCGGCTTCATTTTCCAGGCCTTCAACCTGATCGGCGACCTGACTGTCTTCGAGAACGTGGAGCTGCCGCTGACCTACCGCGAAGGCATCGGCCGCGCCGAGCGCAAGCAGCGCGTCATCGAGGCCCTCGAGCGGGTGGGCATGGCGCACCGCCTGCAGCACTACCCGGCCCAGCTCTCGGGCGGGCAGCAGCAGCGCGTCGCCGTCGCCCGGGCCCTGGTCGGCAAGCCGGCGATCCTGCTGGCCGACGAACCGACCGGAAACCTGGACTCGCGCAATGGCGAAGCGGTCATGGCGCTGCTCGACGAGCTGCATCGGGCCGGGTCGACGATCTGCATGGTCACCCATGATCCGCGCTATGCGGAGTTCGCCCAGCGCAAGATCCACCTGTTCGACGGCCGCGTGGTCGACGAGGAGACCCTCGATCGCCTGCGCCGCGAAGAGGAACAGCGGATCGAGCAGCAGATCGCCGCTCGCAAACCCGCCGCCGCCGACGCCTGATCCTCGCCGCCCCCGACCCGGAGACCCAGCATGCCGCTTCTGACCGACATCCGCATGGCCCTGCGCCAGCTCCTCAAGCGTCCGGGCTTCGCCCTGGCCGTCGTGATCACCCTGGCCCTTGGGATCGGTGCCAATGCGGCGATCTTCTCGCTGTTCCATCAGATGCTGATCGAGCCGATCGAGGTGCCAGCCCCGGAGCGCCTGGTCAACCTCGAATCCCCGGGCCCGAAGTATGGCTCGGTCTCGACCTCGACCCCGGGCGGCAGCCAGGCCACCTTCAGCTACCCGATGCTGCGCGATCTGCAGCAGGTCGAAGGCGTGTTCAGCGGCCTGGCCGGGCATCGCGGCTTCGGTGCCAACTTCGCCTTCGACGGGGTGACGACCAGCGGTTTCGGCCTGCAGGTGACCGGCAGCTACTTCCCGACCCTGGCCATCCAACCCGCGCTCGGTCGTCTGCTCGACGAGAACGACGACCGGACGATCGGCGAGCGCCGGGTCGCCGTGCTCGACTACCGCTTCTGGGTCAACGAGCTCGGGGGTGACCCGAACATCCTGGGTCGCAATCTGATCGTCAACGGCATCAGCCTGGAAGTGGTCGGCGTCGCACCGGACGGTTTCAGGGGGACCACCCTGGGCAATTCACCGGACGTCTATGTCCCCATCACCCTGCGCTGGCTGCTGCAACCGCGCCTGCCCGAAGAACACGAGGACCGCCGCAGCTACTGGGTCTATGCCTTCGGCCGCCTGGCGCCAGGCGTCAGCGTCGAGCAGGCCAGCGACATCCTGCAGGCCCGCTATCGCGCCATCCTCGAAGAGATCGAAGCGCCGCTTCAAAGCATGCCCGAGGACGTGCTGGCGCGCTTCGTCTCGCGCCCCCTCGAGCTGCAGCCCGGTGAACTGGGTCAGAGCAATGTCCGACGCGACAGCAGCGCCCCCCTGTCCATGCTGCTGACGGTATCCGGCCTGGTGCTGCTGATCGCCTGCGTCAACGTCGCCAACCTGTTGCTGCTCAGGGGTGCCTCGAGATCCGCCGAGCTGGCCGTACGCACTTCGATCGGCGCCACCCGCGGACGCCTGCTGGTGCAATTGCTGACCGAATCGGTTCTGCTTGCCATCCTGGGTGGTCTGCTCGGCGTGGTCGTCGCCGGCGCCACGCTGGCCCTGATCGGCAGCATCCTCCCACCCCCTGCCGCCGCCACCGTGGTGTTGACCATCTCACCGGCCGTCCTGGGGGCCGCCCTGTTCTGCACCCTGCTTGCGGTACTCATCTTCGGCCTGGCGCCGGCCTGGCACGCGGCTCGGGTCCAGCCGGCGATGGTGCTCCGCGCGCAGGCGGGTCAACCCGGCGGCGGGCGTGGCCTGGCGCGTTTCCGCAACCTGCTGGTGCTGATCCAGATCGCCCTGTCCGTGACCCTGCTGATCACCTCGGGCCTGTTCGCGCGCAGCCTGCACAACCTGCAGAACGCGGATCTGGGCATGCAGATCGAGTCGGTGGTCTCCTTCGGCGTCTCACCGACCCGCAACGGCTACTCGCAGGAGCAGACCCTGCAGCTCTACGAGCGCCTGGAGGAGGAGCTCGGCAATCTGCCCGGCGTCCTGTCGGCGACTTCATCGATGGTGCCGCTGATCGACGACAGCAACTGGACCAATAACGTGTCGGTGGAAGGCTTCGAGCCCGGCCCGGATTCCAGTTCCAACGTCGCCCTGAACGAAATCGGCCTCGACTACTTCGAAACCCTGGGAATTCCCCTGCTGGCCGGGCGCAGCTTCGAATCCAGCGATCGATTCGATACACCCCGTGTCGCCATCGTCAATCAGCGTTTTGCCGAGCAGTTCGGCCTGACGCCACCGATCGTCGGCAAGCGCATGGCCATCGGCGAAACCGAGGACCTGAACATCGAGATCGTCGGCGTGGTCGGCGACACCCGCTACGCCAACGTGCGCGACGGCATGATCCCGCTCTACTACCTGCCCAACCGCCAGAACCGGGGCATTCCCTTCATGACCTACTACGCGCGCTCGGCACTGCCGCCGGAGCAGATGATGGCTTCGATCCGCGAGCTGGTCTCCCGGCTCGACCCGAACCTGCCCGTCGACAACCTCTACACGATGGATACGATCGTTCAGCAGAACGTCTTCCTGGAGCGCTTCGTCGGTCTGCTGTCGACCGGCTTCGCCCTGCTGGCCACCTTCCTGGCGGCGATCGGTCTGTATGGCGTGCTGTCCTACTCGGTGACCCAGCGAACCCGTGAGCTCGGCCTGCGGATGGCGCTGGGCGCCTCGCCGGGCGAACTGGCCTCGAGCGTCATGCGTCAGATCGCTCGCATCGCCCTGATCGGCGCGTTGATCGGCCTGGCCGCGGCCCTGGTGCTGGGCCGCTTCGCCGCCTCGCTCCTCTATGAACTCTCACCCCACGACCCGCTGGTGCTCATCGGCGCCCTGGTCGTGCTGGCCCTGGTCGCGGGCATCGCCGGTTACCTGCCGGCCCGCCGCGCCTCGCGCATCCACCCCAACGAAGCCCTGCGCTACGAGTAGGGAAGGAGACCCCATGACCGCCTTCAACGATCTTCGCTACGCCCTGCGCCAGCTGCTGCGACGTCCCGGCTTTCTGGCCGCCGTCGTCCTCACCCTGGCCCTGGGCATCGGCGCCAACGCCGCGATCTTCAGCATGATCAACGGCCTGATGCTCAAGCCACTGCCGTACCCGCAGGGCGAGCGTCTGGTGGCGGTCTACAACACCTATCCATTGATGGGCCTGCCCAATGCCGGCGTCTCGATCCCCGATTACCTCGATCGCCGCGATCGCGCCGAGGCCTTCGAGGCCACGGCCATGTACACCTGGAACGGCATGAACCTGACCGGCCAGGGCCGGCCCGAACGCCTGCTTGCACTGCGGGCCACGCCCAGCCTCTTCGAGGTGCTCTCGGTGCCGCCGGCGATGGGGCGCACCCCCGGACCGGAGCACGCCGAGCCGGGCAATGATCGCGTGGCCGTGCTCTCGCACGGGCTCTGGCAGCAGCTGTTCGGCGGCCGCGAGGACGTGCTCGGTCGCCGCCTGCAGCTGAACGGACAGAGCTACGAAGTCATCGGCGTGATGCCGGCCGGCTTCGTCTTCCCCAATCAGGACGTGCGCCTCTGGATTCCCTTCGCCTTCACGCCCGAGCAGATGAGTGATCAGGAGCGAGGCACGGAGTATTCCAACATGATCGCCCGCCTGCGACCGGGCGCCAGCGTCGAGCAGGCCCAGAGCCAGGTCGATCGGATCCACGAGATCAACAGGGAAGCCGCACCCGCCGAGGTGGCGGAGTTCTGGACCAACTCGGGCTTTGGTGGGCGGGTCGTCGATTACCGCAGCGAACTGATCGGCGAGCTTCGCGGACCCTTGATGCTGCTGCAGATCGCCGTCGCCCTGGTGCTGCTGATCGCCTGCGCCAACGTCGCCAACCTGATGCTGGCGCGGGTCAACTCGCGCCAGCGCGAGCTGGCCGTGCGCAGCGCGCTGGGTGCCGGCCGCAAGCGCATCGTTCGCCAGCTGCTGGTCGAGAGCCTTCTGCTGGCGCTCTGCGGCGCCATCGGCGGCCTGGCCGTGGCCCATTTCGGCCTGGAGCTGCTGCTCTGGGCGGGTCTGGGCTCGAGCAACGCCCTGTTCGAGATCGACCTGGACACGACGGTGCTGTTGTTCGCCCTCGCTGTGGCCTTGCTGACCGGCCTGCTGTTCGGCGTGGCCCCGGCACTCGCCGCCGCTCGCGCATCGACCTCCGAGGTACTCAAGGAGGGTGGACGCGGCGCCGGCGGCAGTCGCAGTTCGCAGCGCGTTCGTAGTGCCCTGGTTATCGCCCAGGTCGCCGTGGCCGCCACCCTGCTGATCGGCGCCGGGCTCCTGATCCGGAGCTTCCTGGCGGTGCAGAGCGAGTCGCCCGGCTTCACCCAGGAAGGCCTGCTGACCGCGCGCCTGTCGCTGCCCGACGACCCCTATGGCGATCCAGCCACGGCGCGCAATCTCCGGCGCGCTCTGATCGAGCGGATCGGAGCGCTGCCCGGCGTCGAGCACGTCGGCGTGACCAGCGCGCTGCCCTTTTCCGGTAACAGCTCCCAGGCCAGCTACTCGATCGAGGGCTACGAGCCGCCGCCGGGCGAAAGCCAGCCCCACGGCAGTATCCGCCTGGTCGACGGCGGCTTCTTCCGAGCCATGCAGATCAGCGTACTGGAAGGCCGGGTCTTCGAGGAAAGCGACGACCCCGAGGTCCCGCTGGCGGTGGTCGACGAGCTGCTGGCCCAGCGCTATTTCCCTGACGGTACGGCGATCGGCCAGCGCATCGGCCTGAGCACCGAGCAGGGCCAGCGCTGGTTCACCATCATCGGCGTGGTCGCACCGGTCCGCCACGGCGGCCTCGACGAGCAGCCGAGCAAGGAAACCTACTACCTTCCGTTCGGCACCCGCGCTGTCAGTTCGCCTTCCCTGGTCCTGCGCAGCAGCCTGGCGCCCTCGGCCCTGGTCGATCCGCTGCGCGCGGCGATCCACGAGATCGACCCGAACCTGCCGCTGACCCGCATCCAGGCCATGGAAGAGCTGATCGACGTGTCCCTGCAGACGCGGCGCGCGCCGATGCTCCTGCTCGTGGTCTTCGCCGGCGTGGCCCTGGTGCTGTCCGCCGTCGGCATCTATGGCGTGCTGGCCTACTCGGTCAGCCAGCGGACCGGCGAGCTGGGCGTGCGCATGGCTCTGGGGGCGCAGATCGGCGATGTCCTCCGCCTGGTCCTGCGCCAGGGCGGACGACTGGTCGCCATCGGACTGGCAATCGGGATCACGCTGGCCCTGCTCCTGTCCGGCCTGATTGCCGCGCAGCTGCACGGCGTCTCGCGCTTCGACCCGGCGGTGATGGGCCTGGTGGTGGTATTCCTCGGGGCGGTGGCCCTGATCGCCTGCCTGCTGCCGGCATGGCGCGCTTCGCGCGTCGACCCGATCGAGGCCCTGCGACAGGAATGATCACGACCCGCAGACTGCCCCGCCAGGGCGCGGTGCATAATGAGGCTTGCGCATTCACCACGAAGCTGGCCCGGCCGAGATCATGACGGAGACCCACCGCCAAGACCCCGCTCGCCTGCTGATCGTCGACGATCAGCGCGACGTGCTCGAAGCCCTGCGCCTGCTGTTCAAGCCAGAGGGTTTTCGGGTCGATCCCGTGCAGTCCCCGGCCGCCGCGCTGGAAGCCCTCGAACAGGGCGACTTCCAGGCCGTGCTCGCCGACCTCAACTACACCCGCGACACCACCTCGGGTGACGAGGGCCTGGACCTGGTCCAGCGCATCCACGCCCTCGACCCCGAGCTGCCGGTGATCGTGATGACGGCCTGGGCCTCTGTGGACGTGGCCGTGGAAGCGATGCGTCGCGGCGCCCGGGATTTCGTCGAGAAGCCCTGGGACAATCGCCGCCTGCTGAGCATCGTGCGCAACCAGATCGAACTGAGCCACGCCCTGAAGCGCTCCCGCCATCTGGCCGCCGAGAACGACCTGCTGAAAAGCGAAGACCCCGATTTCATCGCCGAGTCCCCGGCCATGCGCGAAGTCGTGGACCTGGTGCGAAGGGTCGCGCCCGCTGACGTCGCCGTCCTCATCACTGGCGAAGCGGGCACGGGCAAGGGCATGGTCGCCCGGCTCCTGCACCGCCATTCCGAGCGTTCCGATCACCCGATGATCAGCGTAAACATGGGCAGCGTGCCCGAAGCCGTGTACGAGTCCGAGATGTTCGGCCACGTGCGCGGCGCCTTCACCGACGCCAGCGCCGACCGCACGGGCCGATTCGAACTGGCCGATCGGGGCACCCTGTTCCTCGACGAGATCGGCAACGTGCCCGTCAGCCAGCAGGCCAAGCTGCTACGCGTCCTCGAAACCGGTGAGTACGAGCCGGTGGGTTCGTCCAAGACGCGCACCGCCGATGTCCGTCTGATCAGCGCCACGAATGCCGATCTGTCCGCGCTCTGCGAAACTGGGGAATTCCGCAAGGACCTGTTCTTCCGCATCAACACCGTCGAGATCCCACTGCCGGCCCTGCGCGACCGGCGCGAGGACATCCTGCCCCTGGCCCGCCAGGCCCTGAGTCGTTTGGCAAAGCGATACCGTGCAGGACCGGTCGAACTCGACCGCGACGCCGCCGAAGCCCTGCAGCGCTACGACTGGCCCGGCAACGTGCGCGAGCTGCAGCACGTGATCGAACGCGCCGTGCTGCTTGCGCGCGGCGAGCGCATCGGCGCGGCCGACCTTCGACTGTCGCCTACCAGCCAACGCAGCGGCGGCAACGCCTCCCTGAGTGGCATGACCCTGGACGACGCCGAGCGCCTGCTGATCCGCCAGGCCCTGGAGCGCTCGGACGGCAACGTCAATCAGGCCGCCGAAGCCCTGGGGATCAGCCGCAGCGCCCTGTACCGGCGCATCGAGAAGCATGATCTGGCCGACTGATCGAGCAGCGGCTTCAAGGCCGCAGGCATGAGCCCGCCACCGCGAGACCGGCGCCTGGCCTTCGAGACCCGCCTGTTGCTGCTGGCCCTGGCCAGCGGCGCCCCGGCCGTGGCCCTGGTACTGATCTGGCTGCATCAGTCGACGGTGGACGGTGCAGTGGCCGGCCTATTGCTGACCCTGACCCTGGGCAGCTGGCTGGGCTTCGCCATCGCGGCGCGCCGCTACGTGGTCTACCACCTGCAGACCCTGAGCAATCTGATGGAAGCCCTGCGCGAAGGCGACTACTCCCTGCGCGGTCGTCGAGCGCGCTTCAGCGATTCCCTAGGCGAGGTCGTGCGCGAGATCAATCAGCTGGCCGAGAGCCTGCGCCTGGAACGCCTCGGCGCCCGCGAAGCCTCGGCCCTGCTGGCCAAGGTCATCGATGTGATCGACATCTCCGTGTTCGCCTTCTCCAGCGACCGACGGCTGCAGCTGATCAACCCGGCCGGCGAGCGCCTGCTGGATCGCTCGGCCACGGCCCTGGCCGGTCAGCCCGCCGCCTTGCTGGGGCTCGATGACTTTCTCGACGGCCCCGTCCGCCAGACAGTACACCACCATTTCCCGGTCGGTCGCGGCCAGTGGGAGATTCGCCGCGCGGCCTTCCGCGAGGACGGCATGGCGCATGAGCTCCTCGTCATCACGGACCTGAGCTGGGCGCTGCGCGAACAGGAGCGCCGCGCCTGGCAGCGCCTGATCCGCGTGATCAGCCACGAGCTCAACAACTCCCTGGCTCCGATCCAGTCAATGAGCCGCTCTCTGGCCGACCTGATCGAGCGCGAGCCCCTGCCCGAGGACTGGCGCGAGGATGCCTCCAGCGCCCTGAACGTGATCGGCAACCGCGCCGAATCCCTGGGCCGCTTCATGGCCGCCTACGCCCTGCTGGCCCGACTGCCGGAACCGAAGAAGCGAGCGGTGGCGGTCAAACCCCTGATCGAGCGCGCGGCCGCCCTCGACGCTCGCCGGCCCGTTCGCATCGAAGGAACGACCCTGAACGCCGACATCGACGCAGATCAGATCGAGCAGCTGTTGATCAATCTGCTGAAGAACGCCCAGGACGCCGCCGAACAGACCGACGGCGAGATCGAGGTCCGAATGACTCAGGATCGACGGGCGCTTCGTATCGAGGTCCTCGACTCGGGCCCCGGCATCGCCAACCCCGACAACCTGTTCGTGCCCTTCTTCACCACCAAGCCCGGCGGCACGGGGATCGGCCTGGTGCTCTGCCGCCAGATCGCCGAAGGCCACGGCGGCAGCCTCAGCCTGGAGAACCGGGACGACGGTCCAGGCTGCGTTGCACGACTGACCCTGCCGAAAGGGGCCACCCAGGCTTCGCTTTGAACCACGAAGGCACGAAGGACACGAAGAAAGGCAGAGGCAACTTGCCGGAGACGACTAGGGCGCCTGCGAGGTGTGGTGCCGCCGGCGGGCGCGGCATGGGTCAGATCGGCATTGGCGGAAACGAAACGTTCGCGGGCGCTTGGCTGCCGCCGCATGGCCGCATCGATTCCCGGTCTCTCCCTGCCTCCTTTTTGTGCGGATTTTGGCCGTAACAGGCGGTTAGCTTTTCGCAACGAGCCGCGACCCACACCGCGCCCGCCGGCAACACCACACCACGCTGATGGATGCACGGAGACGGAAGGGGGAGCAAATGGAAGCTTTCAGGCTATTGCAGCGGGTGGGGTCGGGGGCATCGAGCGGGTCGGGGCGCGGCAGCAGCCGCAAATTCGGTCGCATGAATCAGCGAGCACCTGGCCTTCAGAAAGCCGCCGAAGTCCGGGCGATTGGCCAGCTCATTCGCGAGCACCCAGCGCCGGTGCGCTCTCAGCCATCGACACAGCCGATCGCTCCGGCCCGCTCGAAGCCCCCGGCCTCACCCGATGCTCGAAGCCGCCCAGGGGTCAAGCGCGGCACGGCCAGAAAAACGCTCTTGATCTTTCTTCGTGCCCTTCGTGCCTTCGTGGTTACGCCCGATACCGAATCAGCGCCGAAAGCGCTCGAGCAGGCCGTCGAGTTCGTCCAGGCTGGTGTACTTGATCGTGACCTGGCCCTTGCCCGAGGACGAGTGCTTGATGCTGACCGGGGCGCAGAGGGTTTCGGTCAGGTCCTGTTCGAGACGTTCCAGATCGGCGCTCTTGCGGGCCTCGGGCTTCTTCGCCGGCTTGCCTTCCTTCATGCGCTTGACCAGGGCCTCGGTCTGGCGCACCGACAGCTCCAGGTTGATGACCTGGCGGGCGGCGCGGACCTGGTCGATGCGGTCCAGGGAGAGCAGGGCGCGGGCGTGGCCCATGTCGAGGAGGCGCTGGTCGACCATCTCGCGGACTTCCGGCGCGAGCTCCAGCAGACGGAGCAGGTTGGAGACGGCGGCGCGGGAGCGCCCGACCGACTCGGCCGCCTGGCCATGGGTCAGCTCGAACTCCTCGATCAGGCGTTTCAGGGCGATGGCTTCTTCCAGCGGGTTCAGGTTCTCGCGCTGGATGTTCTCGATCAGGGCCAGAGCCAGGGTGGCTTCGTCTTCGATTTCCCGGACGATGGCCGGGATCGTTTCCTTGCCGGCCATGCGCGTGGCGCGCCAGCGGCGTTCGCCGGCGATCAGTTCATAGGTGCCGGCCTTGGCCAGGGGGCGAACCACCACCGGCTGGACCAGGCCCTGGGCGCGGATCGACTCGGACAGCTCTTCGAGCTTCTTCGGGTCCATCGCGGAGCGTGGCTGGTAGCGGCCCGGCTGGATCACGTCCAGGGGCAGCTCCTTGAGCGCCGAGGCCTCGCCTTCGGGGTCGGTCTTTTCGGCGACGGCCCGGGTCTTGCCGAGCAGGGCGTTGAGGTTGCGGCCCAGGGCCTTCTTCTTGGCCATCAGACCCGCTCCCCGCTGCGGCGCAGGAACTCACCGGCCAGGCCCATGTAGGCCACCGCCCCGCGCGACTCGCGATCGTAGTGGATCACGGACTGACCGAAGCTGGGCGCCTCGGCCACCCGCACGTTACGCGGCACGACCGTGCCGTAGAGCTTGTCGCCGAAGTGCTCGTGCAGCTGTTTGGAGACCGCGCCGGACAGGTTGTTGCGGATGTCGTACATGGTGCGCACCAGGCCTTCGATCTCCAGCGCCGGATTGACCGAGTTCTGGATCTGCTCGATGGTGTTGAGCAGGGCGGTGAGGCCCTCCAGAGCGTAGTACTCGCACTGCATCGGGATCAGCACCGCATCGGCGGCGGTCAGGGCATTGAGCGTCAGCACGTTCAGCGCCGGCGGGCAGTCGATGATGATGTAGTGGTAGCGGCCGGCGAGGGGTAGCAGGGCCTGCTTGAGCACGGTGGCGCGGTCTTCGGCCTCCATCAGGCCGACTTCGGCCGCCGTCAGGTCGCCGTTGGCCGGCAGCAGGTCGTAGCCCATTTCCTCGACGCGAACGACCGTGTCCGCCGCCTCGGCTTCGCCCAGCAGGACTTCGCAGATGGTGGCCTGGTCCTCGCCCAGCTCCAGGCCGGAGCCGGTGCTGGCATTGCCCTGGGGATCCATGTCGATCAGCAGGACGCGCTTCTTCAGTTCGGCCAGGCCGGCAGCGAGGTTCAGGGAGGTCGTGGTCTTGCCGACCCCGCCCTTCTGATTGGCGACGGCAATGATTCGGGTGTTGCGTTCACTCATGGTCGGGTCACTATTCGGGTGACGATGGCCAGGCAGCGTCGTGCGTGCTCGCCGGGCACATTCAGATCGATGATGTCGACATTGTAAGCGCCAGTCAGGCCGGAAAGCTCGTTTTCCACGTCGCGGGACTTCATCGCCAGCAGAGTCGCGCCCTGATCGAGCCAGTCCCGGTGCCATTCGACCAGCTGGGCCAAGGGGGCCAGGGCGCGCGCCGTGATGCAATCCGGCGGGGGAATGTCGGGTGGGTTCTCGAGGCGCGCCTGGATCGGCTCGATATTGCTCAAACCCAGTTCACGACGGACCTGTCGCAGGAAGCGGATCTTCTTGCCGTTACCGTCGATCAGGACGAACTGGCGTTCGGGGCAGGCGATGGCCAGCGGCACGCCCGGCAGGCCGGCACCGGTGCCGGAATCGACGACCCGCTCGCCCCTGAGCCAGGGCAGCAGGCTGAGGCTGTCGAGCAGGTGCCGTGCTACCATCTCGCGCGGTTCGAGCACGGCGGTCAGATTGTAGGCCCGACCCCAGCGCGCCAGCAGGGCCAGATAGGCCAGCAGAGCATGGCGCTGCGACTCGGTCAGCCTCAGGCCCATGGCCTCGATGCCCTGAGCCAGCGCCGGTTCCAGGACCGCGAATTCCGGCGGCAGCGCGCCCGTCTCAGGCTTCATTGGATTCCCGATTTCGCATGAAAAAGACGCTCATTATATTGATCCTGATCGCGACCCTCATGTGGCTGCTGTTGCTGCCCCGCCTGGTCGGCGGCTATCTGCAGAGCTGGGTGCCGGACTGGCTCGAGGAACTGGGCGTCCATGAGCAGGCAAGCTTCGAGCCGGGCTGGTTCAGCTCGGACCTGGCGATCGCCGACGCGCTGGAACTGGAGCTGCGCGCCCGCCATTTCCCGCCCCTGGGTCTTGACTGGATCGATCTCTCCGGCCAGTTGCTCAGCCCCTTGTCCGATGAGGCCTACTTCGTCGAGGGCGAGCTCGGCCTGAGCGGTGGTAGCCGTATCGAGATTCGCGGCGACGAACTGCAGCTGTCGACGGAACCCGCGCTGGTCGCAGGCCCGGTCCAGCTCGACCTCGAACAGGCCCTCGATGCCCCGAGCCAGCTGTCCCTCATCCTGGCGGACGCCAGCCTGAGCGATCGTCTCGGCAACCACCTGAACGCAGACCGAACCACTCTCGAGCTTCGCTGGTCGCCGATCGATGAAGCGCATCTGGCCCTGTCGCTGGCCCTCGAGGCCTCGGCACCCGCGGGTCTGGCCCTCGAGCTCCGGGCCGAACCCGTGGAACGCGAGGCGCTGGCCCAGTTGATCGAGGGGCTGCAGCAACTCAGGCGCGCACCGGCCGACGGTCCGGGCCGACAGTTCGCCCTGCTCACCGTCGCCGGGGCCTGGCAGCAGTTGTCGGCGGCCGGTCTGGAGATCGAGCTGGAGCGCCTGGACATCGGCTCCGGCGCCAGCCTGACGGGGCAGTGGGCGACGGATATCGGCCAACCGGAACTGCAGGGCAGCGGAGAATCGAGCGCCCTGATCGCGGCGCTCGGGCCGGTGGTCGGTCTGAGCGCCCGGGTGCCGGCTGCGGATGCCGAGCGCCTGATCCGCGCCTGGCTGGACTCGATGGAAAGCCGTGGCTGGATCCTGCCCCGGGATCGGGGCTTCGAGCTGCGCTATCCGGCGCCCGAGCCGGACGTCTCCTGAGAAGCCTCGGGCGGCGCCAGCTCCTCGCGCAGCTCGCGGTGACGGATACAGGCCACCTGGCGACCGCTGTCCAGGGTTTCCAGGCCGGGCACTTTCTCCGCGCAGGCTGGAATCGCCACCGGGCAGCGGGTCCGGAAGACACAACCCGACGGCGGATCGAGCGGTGAGGGCATGTCGCCCTTGAGGGAACGGCGAGCGCGCTCGCGCTCCTTGACCGGGTCGGGAATCGGCACCGATTCAATCAGGGCCCGAGTGTAGGGGTGGCGCGGCTCGAGGTAGATCCGATCCCTGTCGGCCACCTCCATCACCCGACCCAGGTACATCACCAGCACCCGATCCGACACGTGGCGCACGACCGACAGATCATGGGCGATGAAGATCAGCGACAGCTGCAGCTTCTTCTGCAGGCTCTTCAGAAGATTGACGATCTGGGCCTGGATCGACACGTCCAGGGCCGAGACCGGCTCGTCACAGACCACCAGGCGCGGGTTGACCACCAGGGCGCGCGCGATGCCGATGCGCTGGCACTGGCCGCCGGAAAATTCGTGCGGATAGCGATTGATCTGATCGGGCAGCAGGCCCACCAGCTTGAGCATGCCCTGGACGCGCTCGCGAACCTGCAGGCGCGACATCGACGGATAGAATGTCCGCAGGGGCTCGGCCACGATGTCACCGACGGTCATGCGCGGGTCGAGAGAACCCGAGGGGTCCTGGAAGATCAGCTGGATCTCTCGCCGCTTGGCGCGCATCGCCTCCTCATCGAGGCCGAGCAGGTCCTTGCCCAGCCAGGCCACACGGCCGCCCTGGGGCTTGACCAGGCCGAGAATGGCGCGAGCCAGGGTGGACTTGCCGCAGCCCGATTCGCCGACGATGCCCAGGGTTTCGGCGGCATTGACGTCGAAACTGACCCCGTCGACCGCTTTCACCGTGTGGTAGTCGTGCCGGAACAGGCGGCCCGTGTCCACGCGGAAGTGGACCGACAGATCGCGCACTTCGAGCACCGGTGCCCGAGCGTTCATCCGACCTCCTCCCTCGCTGCGGGCAGCGCATCCAGATGGCAACGCTTGAAGCGACCCTCGCCCAGAGCCTCGAACCCGGGCCGCTCGCGGCAGCGATCAAAGGCGTAACGACAGCGGCTGGAGAAGGGGCAGCCCGCCGGCACGTCGAGCAGGTTGGGCGGGTTCCCGGGGATGGCGTTCAGGATGCCCGAGCGCGCCCTGTCCAGGCGCGGGACGGAATTGAGCAGGCCCTCCGTGTAGGGATGGCGCGGGTCGGCGAAGAGATCATCCACGCCGGCCATTTCCATCTCCTGCCCGGCGTACATCACCAGCACGCGATGGCAGAGGCCGGCGACCACGCCGAGGTCATGGGTGATCAGCAGGATCGCCGTCGAACTCTGCTCGGACAGCTCGCCCATCAGGGTGTTGATCTGCGACTGGACCGTGACGTCGAGCGCGGTGGTCGGCTCGTCGGCGATCAGCAGATCGGGTTGGCAGAGCAGGCCCATGGCGATCATCACGCGCTGACACATGCCCCCGGAGAGTTCGTGCGGGTACTGGCGCATGCGCTGGCCCGGGTCGTTGAGATGCACCTGATGAAGCATTTCCTCCGCTCGGGCCCGCGCCTCGCGCCGGCGCAGATTGCGGTGATGGGTCAGCACCTCGACCAGCTGATCGCCGATCGTCATGTAGGGGTTGAGCGAGGAAATCGGGTCCTGGAAGATCATCGAGATCTTCGAACCCCGCACCCGGCTGAGTTCCGAGGTCGACATGCCCAGGAGCTCCTGCCCGCGGAACCTCACCGAACCGCTGACCTTCCCGTTCTCGGCCAGCAGGCCGATCAGGGCGAGCGCCGTCTGGGTCTTGCCCGAGCCGGACTCGCCGACCAGGCCCAGGGTCTCGCCCGGATCGAGATCGAAGCTGATCCCGTTGACCGCGTGCACCACGCCATCGGGCGTGTCGAAGCTGACGGTCAGATCGCGGACTTCAAGCAGCGCCAAGGTGATTGCTCGTCATGGGAGTCGGTCTTCCATGCTACACCAGGGATCCGCCCGTCGGGCCAGCGGTCGAGGCATCACGGCAGTCCTCGTCGCGCTGTTCGATTTCGATCGTCGTACTGGCCAGCTCGAAGGGCGCCAGGGCCTGGCCGATCCGCGCCTTGACTCGCGCGTAGCTGTCTCCCCTGGCAAGCTCACGCAGCACGATGTGCACGGTCAATACATGTCGCTGACCATCCAGCGACCACAGGTGCAGATCATGCAGGGTCTCGATGCCGGGCAGCTCGGTCAGCGCCCGCTCGATGCGGGCCAGCATTTCCCTGTCGGGCACGGCCTGGAAGAACAGCTTGATCGTCGACCACATGGTGCGGCTGACGTTGAACAGGATGAACAGGGTGAAGGCCAGCGAGAGCAGGGGATCGAGGATCGGCCAGTCGGCAAACTGCAGGACGATGGCCACGATCAGCACGGCCACCCAGCCCAGCACGTCTTCCATCAGATGCCAGCTCAGGGCGCGCTCGTTCAGGGTCTTGCCCGCACTGATTCGCCAGGCCGCGACACCGTTGACCGCCACGCCGAGCAGGGCCAGACCGATCATGCCTTCGGTGACCGGCATGACAGGGTCTGCCAGACGAGGAACGGCCAGGGCCAGCACCCAGATCGACCCGGCCACCAGCAGGGCAGAGTTGATCAGTGCCCCGAACAGGCTCAGGCGACGGTAGCCGTAGGTGAAGTCCCGATCGGGGTGGCGCCGGCTGAAGCGCTCGAGCAGCCAGGCCATGCCCAGCGCCAGGCTGTCGCCGAGATCGTGGACGGCGTCCGCCAGGATGGCCGTGCTGTTGGTCAGCAGGCCACCGATCAGCTCGATCAGCGCAAAGCCGGCGTTGAGAAAGAAGACCTGGGCGATCCGACCGCTGCTCTCGGTTCCCGGATCCGGATGGTGGTGATGATGGTGACGGTGATCGTGTGTGCCCACGGGACTGCGGTACGAATTCCGCCGGCGATCAGGAGCGATCCTTCGGGTCGAGGGCATCACGCAGCCCGTCGCCGAGGAAGTTGAACGCGAACAGGGTCACGGCCAGGAAGCTGGCGGGAATCAGCAGCGACCAGGGCGCAGTCTCGAGCTCCTGGGCTCCCTCGTTGACCAGGGCGCCCCATGAGGTCAGCGGCTCCTGCACGCCCAGCCCCAGGAAGCTCAGGAAGCTCTCCACCAGGATCACCTGCGGAATGGTCAGGGTGACGTAGACGATGACCACGCCGAGCAGGTTGGGAATGATGTGGCGGCGGATGATCTGCCACTCCGTGGCCCCGCAGGCGCGGGCGGCCTCGACGAAGTCCTTGGTCTTGAGGCTGAGGGTCTGGCCGCGAACGATGCGCGCCATGTCCAGCCAGTTGATCGCGCCGATGGCGACGAAGATCAGGAAGATGTTGCGACCGAAGATGACCATCAGCAGGATGACGAAGAACATGAACGGCATCGCATAGATGCCATCGACGAAGCGCATCATGATGTTGTCCACCCGCCCGCCGAAATAGCCGGCCACGGCACCGTAGGTGATGCCGATCACCAGCGAGACCAGGGTGGCGACGATGCCGACGAGCAGGGAGATCCGTCCTCCGATGAGGGTGCGCACGTACAGATCCCGCCCCAGGGCATCGGTGCCGAAGACATGCCCGGTCTCCAGGGAGGGCGGGGTCGAATAGTGATCCCAATCCGGAATCTCGTGATCCCAATCGCTGAGCATGGGACCGAAGATCACCAGCAAGGCCATCAGGGCCAACACGATCAGGCCAGCGACGGCCGCCTTGTTCTTCAGCAGACGATGCCAGGCATCGACGTAGAGGGAACGGCCCTGGATATCGCGCCGGTCCAGGGCCTGATCGAAGGCGTCCCGCGTCAGTTCGTTCATGCGCTGCCCTCGTCGTAGCGGATGCGAGGGTCGAGCCAGGCATAGAGCAGATCGACCAGGAAATTGAAGGCGATGATCAACACGCCGTACAGGATGACGACCCCCATGACCAGGGTGTAGTCACGATTGAGCGCACCCTGCACGAAGTAGGAGCCGATACCCGGGATGGTGAAGATCCGCTCGACCACCACCGAGCCGGTCAGGATGGCAGCCGCGGCCGGACCGAGATAGGAAATGACCGGCAGCAGGGCGGGTTTGAGCGCATGGTGGATCAGCACGTCGCGCTCGGGCATGCCCTTGGCCCGCGCCGTGCGGATGAAGCTGGAATGCAGAACCTCGATCATCGAGCCTCGGGTGATGCGCGCGATGTAGGCGATCATCGGCAGGGCCAGGGTGATCACGGGCAGGACCATGCGCGAAGGCTCGAAGGCCCAGCCGCCGGCCGGCAGCCAGCCCAGGGTGATGGCGAAGAGCAGGATCAGCAGCGGCGCCATGACGAAGTTGGGCACGGAGATGCCGATCATGGCCGTCGACATCACCGCGTAGTCGGTCGGCCGATTCTGTCGCAGCGCCGCCCAGGCGCCGATGGGCACGCCGATCAGCAGGGCCAGGATCAGCGCCAGCAGACCGAGGGTGAAGGACACGGGTGCGCCTTGAGCGATCAGATCGTTGATCGTCCAGTCGAGGTAATGGAAGGACGGACCCAGGTCGAAGCGTGCGATCTGCCAGAGGTAGCGCGCGTACTGCACCACCAGGGGCTCGTCGAGGTGGTACTTGGCGGCGAGATTGGCCTCGATCTCGGCTGGCAACGCCCGTTCCGAATCGAAGGGCCCGCCCGGCGCGATCCGGATCAGGAAGAAGGCGACCGTGATCAGGAAAAACAGGGTCGGGATGGCCGAGGCCAGGCGTTTGAGGGAGTAGCCGAGCATGGTCTCAGTGTAGCGCCGACAGCGATGGATTCGGGCATGGACCGTCGCAGCGGTCTCCGTCACTCGATCGGCGCTGAATCACGGCGAGCCCGCTTCCGAACCTGACTCGACCACAGGCTCGACCACTTCATCAGTCCGTTCTCGCAGCAGGTACATGTGTCGGGTCAGGTGCTGATCCATGACATTTTCCTGCCAGCCCTGGAGTCGCGGGTCGACGAGGCGTTTGGAGACGTAGATGTAGACCGGCAGGATGACCTGGTCGGCCAGCAGCATGCGTTCGGCCTCGCGCATCAGGTTGCGCCGCAGCGCCGGGATTCGCTCCGCCGAGACCTGCTCGAGCAGGCGATCGTAGGTGGGGTTGGCATAGCCGGCATCGTTGCGGCCGTGCTCGGAATGGAACAGTTCGAGAAAGGTGAAGGCGTCCTGGTAGTCACCGATCCAGCCGGCGCGAAACACCTCCGTGACCCGGCGCTGGGCCCGATTCTGAAGAAAGACCCTGAACTCCTCGTTGATCAAGCGGGTGCGCACGCCCAGCACCTGCTTCCACATCGCCGAGACGGCGACGGCGAGGCGGCGGTGGTTTTCCGAACTGTTGTAGCGCAGCTCCACCTCCAGGGGCTCGTCCTCGGAATAGCCCGCCTCGGCGTAGAGTCGCCGAGCTTCCGCCTCGCGTTCGGCCTGAGTCCACTCGGCCACCTCCGGAACGACGGGCTCGTAGTCCGGCAGACCCGGAGGCACGAGCTGGAAGGTCGGAATCTCGCCGAAACGGGTCACCCGCTCGGTCAGGATCTCGCGATCCACCGCCAGGCTCAGCGCCTGACGCAGTGCCAGATTGTCCTGAAACGGGGGACGCTGCAGGTTGTAGGTAAAGAAGTAATTGCCGAACCAGGGCGCCACCATCAGCGCCTCGGCCATGTTCTCCTCGAGCCAGCCGAACTGGCTGTTCGGCACCTGGTAGGTCCAGTGCAGGTCACCGGCCCGGAAGCGGTTGAGTTCGGTGTTCTCGTCTTCGAAGGGGTAGTAGAACACGCGTTCGATCAGGACCTGATCGGCCTGGCGGTAATGCGGGTTGCGGGCCAGTTCGATGCGCGATCGGACCTGCCAGTCGACCAGCATATAGGCGCCGTTGGAGACCAGATGACCGGGCCGCACGTGGGCGCTGCCGTGCGCCTCCAGCGCCGGTCGATGGACGGGAAAGGTCGTGGGATGGGTCAGCAGGCCGAGGAAGTAGGGTGTCGGTGAGGCCAGGGTGACCTGAAAGGTCGTCTCGCTGAGCGCGCTCACGCCCAGGGCGTCGGGCTCGAGCTCGCCGGCCAGGATGGCCTCGGCATTCTCCACCGGGGCCAGCATCCGGCTGTAGCTGGCGCCGGTGGCGGGATCGACGACGCGCCGCCAGGACCAGACGAAGTCCTCGGCGGTCAGCGGTTCGCCGTTGCTCCAGCGCGCTTGCGGGTCGAGGTAGAATGTGTAGACACGCCCGTCGCGACTGATGTCCCAGTGTTCGGCCGTGCCCGGGATCACGCGTCCGTCCGGTGCGGTGGTGGTCAGGCCCTCGAACAGATCGCGCAGGATGGTGGACGAGGGCACGCCTTCGGCCAGATGGGGGTCCAGGGTCTGGGGCTCCTCGCCATTGCCCCGATGGATGACCTGCGTCTCGGCCAGGGCCTCGGGGGGCGGGCGACCCTCGGCGTCGGCCACGAACTCGACCGGCTGCGGCAGGATCGGTGCCCTCGTGACGCCAGCCTCGCCATCCGACTCGCCACCGCAGGCCGCCAGCAGCAGCACGGGCAAGAGGCCGATCGAGCGTCGGATCAATCCAGCCATAGCCAGCGTGACAGGTGCACGTCCATCAGGTTGTCTTCGAAACCTCGCACATCGGGTTTGACCAGGTGACGCGAGACATAGTAGTACAGCGGCACGATGACCTGCTGATCGAGCAGGCGATCTTCGGCGGCGACCAGTGCCTCGATCCGGCTCGGGCCGCTCGCCTCGGCCGCCTGGCCCATCAGCTCGTCGAAGCGCTGATCTCGCCAGAAGCTGTAGTTCAGCGGACTGTCGCTGAGGAACAGCTGCAGGAAGTTGGCCGGATCGCGCCAGTCGGCAATCCATCCGCCACGGACGATCTCGGTCAGGCGGCCGTGGCGACGATTGGCCACGAAGACCTTCCACTCCTCGCTGATCTGGCGCGTCCGGACCCCCAGATGCTCCCGCCACATGGCCGCCACGGCCACGGACATGCGCCGATGCGCCAGCGACGTGTTGACGCGGAGCTCGACGGTGAGCGGACGGGCTTCGCTGTAGCCCGCGGCACGGTAAAGGGCGCGGGCCTCCTGCAGACGGGCTTCGCGATCGACCGATGGAAGCTCGGCCGTCGGCCAGCCCGGCATCCCCGGTGGAATCAGCCGGTGGGCGGGAATCTCTCCCGCCCCCAGCACGCGCTCGGCCAGCAATTCGCGGTCGATGACCAGACTCAGGGCGCGACGCAGACCGGGCCGATCACGAAAGGGTTCGCGCCCGACATTGAAGGCCAGGAAGAAGCTGCCGAGGTAGGGCGCGATGCGAAGTTCCTCGCCGACCTGGCTCCGCAACCAATCCAGACGACCGGGCGGGATGGTCTCGGTGATGTGGAGGCCGCCGGCCCGGTAGCGGTTCAATTCGACGTTCGGCTCTTCGATCACGTGCCAGCGAACCGCTTGTAGCCGGACGCGATCGGCCTCCCGCCAGGCCGGGTTGCGAACCAGATGCAGATGCGCCCCCGGAACGTGCTCCTCGAGCAGGAAGGGGCCGCTGTAGCGAAGCGAATTCTCGCCGGGCCAGGGATAGGTCGCCGGATGGGTCAGCAGCTCCGCAAACCAGGGCGTCGGGCGAAGCAGCCGGATGCGCAGCTGATGCGGTGAGAGGATCTCGACGCCCAGCGCCTCTGGGCCAGCCTGTCCGCGCCGGATGGCCTCGGCCCCGACGACGCGATCGAGCCAGGCCGCCTGGGGCGAGGCCGTGGCCGGGTCCAGCAGCCGGCGCCAGCCGGCCAGCAGATCGCCGGCCGTCAGTGGTTGACCATCGGACCAGCGGGCCTCCTCGCGCAGCCAGAAGGTCCAGGCCAGGCCATCGGCGCTGACTTCCCAGCGCTCGGCCAGGGCCGGAATCAGTTGGCCATCGGCGCTGTAGCTGATCAGGCCCTCGTGCAGATCGCGCAGGACGTTGATGGCGGACAGGGACTGGGCGCGGTGCAGATCGAGGGAATCCGGCTCGGGCCCCACTCCCCGATGCAGGGTGTCCGCCATCACGCTCGCACTCGGCAGCAGCGCCGCGACGGCGAACAGGCAGGCCAGCAGCCGCAGCCGAATCGGTGGACCCGCAAACCACCGGAACAAGGCCTGGAATCGAATTGACATGCAGCGCTACGGCCCAAAGGTGATAATTGGACCTCCATTCTAGTCAGGACGCCACGCCAGTGACTGCGGATCAAACCCTGAGCGACCCTCGTGAGCTGGCCAGCTGGCTCGAATCCGGCTGCAAACCCGAGCGCGACTGGCGAATCGGCACCGAGCATGAAAAGTTCGGCTTCCTGACCGACAGCCTGGCCCCGCTTCCCTACGCGGGCGTGCGGGCCGTGCTCGAGGGACTCGCCGAGCAGTTCGAGTGGAACGTCATCAAGGAGGACGGCTACCCCATCGCCCTGAGCAAGGCGGATGGCTGTTCGATCACCCTCGAACCCGGTGGCCAGCTGGAGCTGTCCGGCGGCCTGCTCGACAACCTCCACCAGACCTGCAACGAGGTGAACACCCACCTGGCGGAAGTCCGGGCGGTGGCCGAACCCCTTGGCATCGGTTTTCTCGGCATGGGCTTTCATCCGACGGCGCGACGCGAGGACATCGAATGGATGCCCAAGGCGCGCTACGTGATCATGCGCCAGTACATGCCCAAGGTCGGCAGCCTCGGCCTGGACATGATGAAACGCACCTGCACGGTGCAGGTCAACCTCGACTTCGCCAGCGAAGCGGACATGGTCGCCAAGTTCCGCGCCTCGCTGGCACTGCAGCCGATCGCCACCGCCCTGTTCGCCAACTCCCCCTTCGTCGAAGGCAAGGCCAGCGGCTTCCTGAGCTATCGCAGCCAGGTCTGGACCGACACCGATCCGGATCGCACCGGCATGCTGCCCTGGGTGTTCGAGGAGTCCATGGGCTTCGAGCGCTACGTGGACTGGATGCTCGATGTGCCGATGTATTTCGTGCGGCGCGAAGGCCGTTACATCGATGTGGCCGGCCGCTCCTTCCGGGATTTTCTGGCCGGGCGATTGCCGGGACTCGAAGGCCAGCGCCCGACCCTGGCGGACTGGGAAGACCACCTGACCACGGCGTTTCCCGAAGTGCGGCTGAAGCGCTTCCTGGAAATGCGCGGGGCCGACGGTGGCCCCTGGCGTCGTCTCTGTGCACTGCCGGCGTTCTGGGTCGGACTGCTGTACGACTCGGCCAATCTGCAGGCCTGCCTGGATCTGTGCCAGGACTGGAGCCTGGAGGACCGGCAGTCGCTGCGCGAAGACGTCGCTCGCCATGGCCTGAAGGCGGAAATTCGCGGCCGCAGTGTCCGTGACATCGCCCGAGAACTGCTCGCTCTGGCTCGTCAGGGCCTGGCGCGGCGCCAGCGTTTCAACGGAGCTGGAGATCATGAGGCCGGCTTCCTCAACGACCTCGAGGAAATCGTCGAGCGAGGCACGACACCGGCGGAGGTGAAGCTGGAGGCCTTCGAAGGCCGCTGGCAGGGCGACCTGCGACACCTGTTCGACGAATACGCCTACTGAACCCGGCTCATGCCCGTCGCAGCGGGCCGGTCGGACAAATTTCGATCAGAGGCGGTCCTGCCGCCGCCACTGCCCGGGCTCGAGCCCGTCCAGGGTGGCAGATCCGATTCCGATCCGAATCAACCGGAGCGTGGGCAGCCCGACGGCTGCCGTCATCCGGCGGACCTGGCGATTGCGGCCTTCGGTGATGGTGAGTTCGATCCACCCGGTCGGCTTGCCGGGCCGCGGCGCCACCGCAGGACGACGCTTCCAGAGCCAACCCGGGGCGGTTGCCAGCAGACGAACCCTGGCCGGTCGCGTTCGGCCATCCTTCAGCATGACACCGCGCTCGAGCTGCTGCAGCGCGCGCACCTCGGGCCGACCCTCGACCTGGACCAGATAGGTCTTGGGCGTTCCGGAATTCGGATCGGTCAGACGGGCCTTGAGACGGCCGTCATCGGTCAGCACCATCAGACCCTCGCTGTCGTAGTCGAGGCGACCGGCAGCATAGACCCCGGGCATATCGATGTAGTCGGCCAGGGTGGCTCGACCCTCGGCATCCGTGAACTGGCTGAGCACCCGAAAGGGCTTGTTGAAGATCAGGATGGTCACCGTCTCGTCCCGACGGCGATCAGAACAGCAGCTGGATGGCCGGATTACGTGCCTTGATCTGCTTCTTGAACTCGCTGCGAATGTGGTTGAGGGCCTTGGCATCGTCGCCCTCGAAGCGAAGCACCAGATCCGGCCCGTCGTGCGAGGCACGGACCAGACCCCAACCGTCCGCGTAGTCGACGCGCAGGCCGTCGGTGGTCAGCATCTCACCGTCACCGAAGTCGCCCTCGGCGATCAAAGCGGTGACGAGCTCCTCGGCCTGATCGCCTTCCAGGGAAAGGCGAATCTCCGGAGTGGCATGCACTTCCGGCAGCTCGGCCAGGATCTCGGCGACCGTCCGCGTGTCAGCAGCCAACAGCTCGAGCAGACGGGCACCGGCGTAGATCGCATCACCGAAGCCGTACCAGCGGTCGGCGAGCATGATCTGGCCCCGGAAGGCGCCACCCAGCAAGGCCGATTCCTGGCGCATCTTCTCATCGACGAACACCTCGTCGCAGCGGGCCATGACCACGTGGCCACCGGCATCGCGAATGAGCTTCTGCAACTTGTTCGAACAGGCCGCGTCGACGATCACGCTTGTCCCGGCGTTCTTGTCCAGCACATCTCGGGCGAGGAGCATCAGCAGCTGATCGGTTCGCACGACCTCTCCATCGCTCGACACCATGGCCAGGCAGTCGCCATCACCATCGAAAGCCAGACCGACATCGGCCTGGAAATTGCGAACGCAGAGCCTGAGGTCTTCGAGATTGTCGGGATCGGAGGGGTTGGGCGGGTGGTTCGGGAAGCTGCCGTCGACATCGGCGTAGAGCGGGATCACATCCGCCCCGATGGCGGCAAAGGCCTCGGGCACGACGGTGCCGGAAATCCCGTTGCCGCAGTCGACCACGACCTTCAGCGGTCGTTCGAGCTGGATGTCGATGCCGATGCGTTCGATGTAGCGATCGACCAGGCTCTCTTCGATGATCTCGCCCTGCCCCTGGCTGAGGTCCTGCTCCTGGATTCGACGGAACAGGTCCTGGATCGCCGGACCCTGCAGGATCTCGTTGTTCAACCGGATGCGAAAACCATTGATGTCGGAAGCATGGTGCGAGCCGGTGACCATGACGCCACTTCCGTCGCTCAGTTCGCTGGCGCCGAAATCGAGGACCGGGATCGGCACCGGGCCCAGGTCGATCACGTCGATGCCCGCGGAACACAGACCCTGGCTGAGCGCGGAAAGCAGCACCACACCCTGCATCCGGCCGTCGCGTCCGACGACGATGCGCTCGAGTCCCCGTGCACGGGCTTCCGCGCCGATCGCTTCACCGATCAAGGTGGCGCTACGCGCATCGAGCTGCTCGTCCACCACCCCGAGAATGCCGTTCGGGTGGAAAAGACCGGGATCGACCACCGGTTCGGCCTGATCGGCTCCGGCCGGCGCCAGCGCTTCCCGCTCAGGCGCTGCAGCGCTTTCGCCGTCCTCGTCGCCCGTCAACTCCGCTTCGATCTCTTCCTCGATCCCTTCCTCGACTTCGTCCTGAAGTCCGCTGGCCTCGGTCTCCGGCAGGGGTTCCGGAGCAACCTCTTCCTGCGCGTCGGACGAGCCACGGTCGCTGAACTCGAAGTCCAGACCGGAGTTTGCAGGCGTTGCGCTGTCGAGCTCCGGCGTGGCCGAGTCCTCCGGCTCCCCGCCCATGGACAGGTCGTAGTCTTCTTCTGGAGAGTGCTCCTCGACCTGCTCGAAGAAATCGGACTCGGCCGGCCCTTCCTCCTCAATCTGATCGTCGAAGCGCAGGCCTGGCTCGGCGGAGGGCTCGGCATCGGCTTCGACGGCCAGCGTATCCGGCAAGTCCGGAAGTTCGGCAGGGGGCGGCTCCTCCTCACCGAACAGCTTCTCGGTCTGGTCCAGCTGGTCGGAATCGAGCAACCAGTCGGGCAGGTCTTCATCCGCTGTATCGAGGGCGGAAGTAGCGCGCAGCGGGGGCGAGCTCAGGGGCGGCGGAGCGCTTCTCGGCGGCGGAACGGCGTCGCGCTTGACTCCATCCTGAGCCGAGGAACTTCCGTCCCCCTCGGGCCGGGCCTTTGCGCCCTTCTGACCGCTGCCGACCTTGACCTGCAGGGCACCGAAACGGCGGCGGACGAGCAGGCCCGACATCAGCAGGATGATGCCGCTGGCACCCAGGATGATGGCCGCTCGATTGCTCAGCGGGCCGACGATCGTTCGACGCGACCAGCGCAGGCTCAGACGGGAACCTTCTACAGGTGTCAACTGCACCTGCTCGGGGGCCTGACCGATCGCCTTCAACACGGCCGCTTGATCGCCGCTGCCCTGGATCAGCGCGATCGAATCGAGCTCCGCAGCGGCCTGAAGACGGCTGGTGGCCATGCTGACCGGGACGCGCATGAACATGATGCCGCTGGCCGGGTTGCCCTGCTCGATCGCCTGTGCAAAGGCGAGATTCTCGTTGCTGGTCCCCGCGTAGTGGACCTGCACGGTGGCTCGACCGGAGCGACGCGCTTCGATGAGCATCTCGATCACGCTGAAATCCGGCTCAGGGTATTCACCCAGCGGGATTTCCTCCACCGCGCTCGGGAAGACCCTCAGATCGATGAGGTTCTGAACACCACGGGCGCGAACCGCCTGATCCAGGCGCTCGCTTCGACCATCGTCCGCGTTCAGCGCTTCGCGGGCGAGATCGAGCACCTGCGGATCCCGCAGCGTGGCCTGAATCTCGGCCAGACCGTCGGCCACATGACGCGCCCGGTCCGAGGCCGCGCGGCTGGCCTGTTCCGTCGCCAGCTGGCCTTGCATGCTGCCATAGAGCAGCAGCGCTCCGACGACGATGCCGAAGACGCCGAGGGCGATCGCGACCAGCCCGGCCACCCGGACCAGATCCTGCGCTGACTGGATACCCTTGATCGATGCCTTCGCCATGCTCAAGTCGTCCCCGTGTGCCCGATACCTCCCTCTCCGCGCTCGGACGGATCGAAGGCCTCAACGCAGCGGAGTTTAACCTGAACCACGGGCACCACGACCAGCTGGGCGATCCGCTGCCCGGGCTCGATGTGGATCGGCGCCTGACCGCGATTCCAGCAGGAGATCTTGACCTCGCCCTGGTAGTCGCTGTCGATCAGCCCGACCAGGTTGCCCAGCACCAGACCCTGCTTGTGGCCAAGACCCGAGCGGGGCAGCAGCACGGCGGCCAGGCCGGGATCATCGAGATGAATGGCCAGACCCGACGGGATCAGTGCCGTCTGCCCGGGCTCCAGACTCAGCTCTGAATCGATGCAGGCGCGCAGGTCCAGGCCCGCCGATCCAGCGGTTGCATAGTCCGGAAGGGGCCAATCCCGGCCCAGACGGGGATCCATGATTCGGACGTCCAGTTCTCTCATGATCTCCTCGCGTCGGTGCTGTGACGATCCAGGGTCTCGACGATGATGTCGACCAGTCGCTCGGCCAGCAGCTGCTTGGATTGCCGCGGCAGGGTCCAGCACTGGTCTGCCGAGAAGACTTCCAGCGCGTTGTCGGGCTGGTCGAAGGCCAGACCCTCGCCGACACGATTGGCCGCGATCAGATCCAGGTCCTTGGCCGCGAGTTTTCCTCTCGCGGCGGTCTCGAGATCGCGGGTCTCGGCCGCGAAGCCCATGACCAGCTCGGGTCGGCGCGGGTCCGAGGCGACCCGGGCCAGAATATCAGGGTTGGGTTGCAATCGCAGTTCGAGCACGGCATCGGACTTCTTGATCTTGTGCGTCGCGACGTCCACGGGTCGATAATCGGCCACGGCCGCCACGCCGATGAAGCCGGTCGCGCCTTCCAGACGTGCCAGCACCGCCGCCAGCATTTCCTCGGCAGTCTGCACATCCGTCCGCTTCACGCCCGGCGGCGTCGTCAATTGAACCGGTCCGGCGACCAGGTCCACGTCGGCGCCGGCACGGGCCAGGGCGCCAGCCAGGGCGAAGCCCATTCGCCCGGAGCTACGGTTACCGAGGAATCGAACCGGATCCAGGGGCTCCTGGGTCGGGCCGGCCGTCAGCACGAAACGACGGCCGGCGAGCGAATCCCGGCTGGCCATGGCCGACAGATATTCGACGATCGCTTCCGGCTCGCTCATCCGGCCGGCGCCGACGTCTCCGCAGGCCTGCCCGCCATCGTCGGGGCCGATCAGCCCGATCCCCAGCTCGGCCAGACGCCGGCAATTGTCCTGAACGACGGTCTGTGCCCACATGCGCTGGTTCATCGCCGGCGCCAGCCACACCGGCGCCTCGGTTGCCAGCACCGTGGTGCTCAAGAGATCGTCGGCCAGGCCGTGGGCCAGCCGCGCGATGAGATGCGCCGTGGCCGGCGCGATGATCAGGCCATCGGCCCAGCGCGCGAGTTCGATATGGCCCATGCCCGCTTCGGCATCGGCATCGAGCAGATCGATGTGCACCGGGTGTCCGCTCACCGCCTGCAGGGTCAGGGGGCCGATGAAGGCCTGGGCGGCCGCGGTCATCACGACACGCACCTCGGCCCCCGCCTCACGCAGGCGGCGGACCAGGGCCGGCGCCTTGTAGGCGGCCACCCCGCCGGAAACGCCAAGCAGCCAACGTTGCCCGGCAAGGGCGCCGTCGCCGCTCATCGAGCAATTTTCCTAGGCGGCATCGAGTCGATGACCGATGGGACCGGGCATGGAGTCACAGGACAATTCCCGCTGGGATCGAAACAGGTCGAGATTGTATGCGAATCGCCGATTGGCCACAGACCGAGCGCCCTCGGGAGCGCCTTCTCGAACACGGGGCCAGCGCGCTCAGCGAAGCCGAGCTCCTCGCCATCCTCCTCCGCACGGGTCACCGTGGCCGCTCGGCGCTGGACCTCGCCCGGCAGCTGCTCGGGCACTTCGGCGGTCTGCGCCAGCTGCTGGATTGCGATCAGGACGCCCTCTGCCAACAGCCCGGCATGGGGCCGGCGAAGTTCGCGCAGCTGCACGCCGCCGTGGAGCTGGCCCGCCGCCATCTGCGTGAGCATCTGTGTCGAGGCACCGCCCTGACCAGCCCCCAGGCCACGCGCGAATACCTGCGGGCGGCCCTGCGGGATCGCCCGCACGAAGTCTTCTGCAGCCTGATGATGGACACGCGCCACCGCGTCATCGCCTTCGAGGAACTGTTCACCGGCACGATCGACGCCGCGCATGTGCATCCTCGCGTGGTGGTCGAGCGCGCGCTGGCGAGACGGGCAGCCGCCCTGATCGTCGCGCACAACCATCCCTCGGGTGTGGCCGAACCCAGCCAGGCGGACCTGGCCATCACCCGGCGCTTGCGCGACGCCCTGGCCCTGGTCGACATCCGCCTGCTCGATCACTTCATCGTGGGTGATCGAGAGGTGGTCAGTCTCGCGGAGCGGGGTTTGGTCTGAAAAAGGTTCAAGGGCAGAGGTTTCAGGGTTCAGGTCTTCTCCGACGTGACTTTCCTTGAACCTGAAACCTGAAACCTGAAACCTCCAGAACGAAAAACGCCGGGCGGGGCCCGGCGTCTTCGCATCACATCAACTAAGGACCAGACCAGTTACTTGATCTTGGCTTCCTTGTACATGACGTGCTTGCGCACCACCGGATCGTACTTCTTGAACTCCAGCTTGTGCGGGGTGTTCTTCTTGTTCTTGTCGGTGGTGTAGTAGTGACCGGTTCCGGCGGAGGAAACCAGTTTGATCTTGTCGCGAGCGCTACCTGCCATGATGACTCTCCTTAGACTCGTTCGCCACGGGCACGCAGGTCGGCGAGGACCTGATCGATGCCGTTCTTGTCGATGATGCGCAGACCCTTGGTCGAGACGCGCAGCTTCACCCAGCGGTTCTCGCTTTCCACCCAGAAACGATGGCTGTGCAGGTTCGGCAGCGAACGCTTGCGGGTCTTGTTGTTGGCGTGAGAAACATTGTTTCCGACCAGCGGGCGCTTGCCGGTCACCTGACACACTCGAGACATGACGGAAATTCCTGGTACAAATTCAAGACTAGCCCGCCTTTATACCAGAACCATCGGCTGTCTGGCAAGCAATTTCACGTTTGACCCTGCAGACGAGGGTCGTCGGCAAAGGCGATGAAAGGCATGCCTTCGGGCCTGTGCTATCGTCCGGAGCGGTCGGTCGGCACCCGCCCCGGCCCGCACCCCCGGAGGACAACACATGCTTCATCGACTTCTCATCGCCGCCTGTCTGCTCATCGGCGGCGCCACCGCTGCCCTGGCGGCCCCCACTGCCGTGACCGGCGCCCGCGTGATCCCGATCAGCGGCCCGGAGATTCCCGACGGCGTCCTGCTGTTCGAGGACGGTCGCATCCTGGCCGTTGGCGCCCGCGACGAGGTGCGCATCCCCGCCGATGCCGAGCGCATCGAATTGAGCGCCGATCACGTGATCATGCCGGGCATCGTCGACACCCACAGCCACATCGGCGAGATCGCCGGCGCCGACCGCTCGCATCCGATCCAGCCCGGCGTTCGCGTGGTGGACTCGCTCAATGTGCGCAGCTCCGGCTTCAAGCGGGCGCTGGCCGGTGGCATCACCACGGTCAACGTCATGCCGGGCTCGGGCCACCTGATCAGCGGCCAGACCATCTATCTGAAGCTGCGCGAAGCCAACACCATCGACGACCTGCTGTTCATCGGCGAGGATGGACAGCCCGCCGGCGGCCTGAAGATGGCCAATGGAACCAACTCCATGCGCGACGCGCCCTTTCCGGGCACGCGGGCGCGCTCGGCCTCATTGGTCCGGCAGATCTACATCGAAGCGCAGGAATACCGCGATCGACTGAATGGCGACGGCGAGCCGCCGGCACGTGACCTCGATCTGGAAACCCTGGTCGAGGTGCTCGATGGCGAGCGCATCGTCCATTTCCACTCGCACCGCCATGATGACCTGATGACCGCCATCCGCCTGCGCGATGAATTCGGCTTCCGCATGGTCCTGCACCACACCAGCGAAGCCTGGCGGGTGGCCGATGAGATCGCCGCGGCCGACGTGCCGGTCTCGCTGATCCTGGTGGACAGCCCCGGCGGCAAGCTCGAAGCCCTGAACCTGCTGGCCCGGAATGCCCCGGCGCTGGAACAGGCGGGCGCTCGGGTGGCTTTCCATACGGACGACTGGATCACCGATTCCCGCTACTTCCTGCGCATGCCCGCCATGGGCGTACGTGCCGGCATGAGCCGCCAGGCAGCGCTGGAAGCCATGACCATCGAAGGCGCCCGCATGCTCGACCTGGATCATCGGGTTGGTTCCCTGGAGCCGGGCAAGGATGCGGACTTCGTCATCCTGAACGGTGATCCCTTGAGCATCTACACCCGCGTCGAACAGACCTGGGTGGAAGGCCAGCGCCGCTTCGACCTGGCCAACGAGGACGATCGCCTGGTCGCCGAAGGCGGCTTCGGCGCCCTGATCGATGACAACGACGGTGGCCATGGACACGGCCACTTCGGAGGTGACGAATGAGAACCCTGCAACTGCTTGTCGGGCTGGCTGCCCTGACACTGACTTCGTCGCTGATGGCGCAGGACCTCGCGGTCCGGGCCGGCACCCTGCACACGGGAACGGGCGAACGGCATTCACCGGGCGTGGTCCTGATCCGCGACGGCGTCATCGAAGCCGTCGGCCCGGCGGACAGCATCCGGATCCCGGAAGACATCGAAGTGATCTCCGTGCCGGTCGCCACGCCGGGCCTGATCGATGTCCGCAACGTGGTGGGACTGGCCGGCGCGGCGAATCAGCCCCATGACCAGGATCAGCTCGAGAGCTCGGCCGCGATCCAACCGCAACTGCGCGCCCTCGACGCCTACAACCCGAGGGAGCGACTGGTCGGCTGGCTTCGCGAGCACGGCATCACCACCATCCACACGGGCCATGCGCCCGGGGAAGTGATCTCGGGCCAGACCCTGATTGCCAAGACTCGAGGCGATACGGTGGATGAAGCCGTCCTGCAGCCGGTGTTCGGCCTGGCGGCCACCCTGGGCGATCAATCGACTCGCCACGACCGATCGACGCCCGGCAGCCGCTCGAAGTCCGTGGCCATGCTTCGCCAGGAGCTGATCCGGGCGCAGGAGTACGCCCGGCAACGCGAAGATGGGGAGGGCAGCCGGGATCTGAGCCTGGAAATGCTGGCCCAGGTGCTGGCCGGCGAACACCCCTTGATCGTCGAAGTGCACAAGCACTCGGACATCATGACCGCCCTGCGCCTGGCCGATGAGTTCGACTTCGAGCTGATGCTCTCCGGAGCCAGCGACGCGCACCTGCTGATCGATGAGATCCGCGAGGCCGGCGTGCCGGTACTGATTCATCCCACGATGATGCGGGCCCGGGGACCGGAGGTCGAGAACTTCAGTTTCACCACCGCGCTTCGTCTGCAAGAGGCCGGCATTCCCGTGGCGATCCAGGGCGGCTACGAGAGCTACGTGCCCAAGGCCCGGGTCGTGCTCTGGGAAGCCGCCATGACCCTGCCGTACGGCGCGAGCTTCGACCAGGCCCTGGCCCTGATCACCTCCGCGCCTGCCGAGATCCTCGGCCTGTCCGATCGCATCGGCAGCCTCGAAGTCGGCAAGGACGGTGACCTGGCCCTGTTCGACGGCGACCCGTTCGAGTACACCACCCACGTCATCGGCACCATCATCGAAGGCGAGCGGGTCAGCGCCGAAAGTCGCTAGATCTCGAGGCTGAATCAGCCTTGCCCGGACCCCCGGTTGGAGTCAATCCGCCGGGGGTTTTCTCGTTCCAGGGGCCCCTTTTCGTGTGGATTTGAAAAAAATGCGAAAAAAATGACATCTTTCACGCAAATTTCACGCTAAGCCTATTGCCGGTGAACGTTGAATTCACCAAGATGACCGCACTACAACTACAACATGGAAGGGGAGTCAAATGGTCTTCATCTCTACTCGAATCCAATCGCTGGCCGGTCTGCTGGCGATTGCCATGCTCGGTCTGCTGCCACTGACCGCCAGCGCGCAGGCCGACCCGAGCGAACGCTTCTGTACCGTTCTGCGCCACCTCGGTCTGGGCGCTCCCTGCCCGATCGACCCGACGCCCCCCGCCCTCGGCCGTGAAGTGGCCATGGACCGGGCCCTGGCCGACGGCGAAGAGCACGTGATCCCGCTGGACACCCTGGTCCGGCACGGGGCCCGTCTGTTCAACGCCAACTGGACCAGCCAGGAAGGCGGCGGCCGCCCGGGGCTCAAGGGCACCGGCGCCCCCCTGTCCGATCCGGACTCGCCGCTCAACTTTCCGAACAACTTCAACCGGATATCCGGCCCGGACGCCAATTCCTGTGGCGGCTGCCACAACCTGCCGCGCTCCGGCGGCGGCGGTGATTTCGTCACCAACGTCTCGGTGCTCGGCCAGCGCTTCGACTTCGCCACCTTCGATCTGATGGACGAGACCGAAGACGGCTTCGCGACTCGGGGCGTCTTCGACGAGAGCGGCGCACCGGTGACCCTGCAGACGATCGCCAACTCGCGCTCCACTCTGGGCATGTTCGGCTCCGGCTACCTGGAAATGCTCGCCCGCCAGATGACCGCCGACCTGCAGGCCATCCGCGACAGCATCGGGCCTGGCGGCAGTGCGATCCTCGAGACCAAGGGCGTCGATTTCGGCGTACTGGCTCGCAATGCCGACGGCAGCTGGGACACCTCGGGCACCGAAGGCTTCGTCGCGCCCAGCATCGCCAGCACCGGTCCGGAGGATCCGCCCAATCTGATCATTCGACCCTTCCATCAGGCCTCGGCCGTGATTTCCCTGCGCCAGTTCTCCAACAACGCGCTCAATCACCACCACGGCATCCAGTCCGGCGAGCGCTTCGGCGAGGGCGATGCGGACGGTGATGGCTTCGACAACAACCTGAGCATGGCCGACGTCACGGCCATCACGGTCTACCAGGCCCAGCTGGCCGCCCCGGGTCGTGTCATCCCGCGCAACATGTTCGTCGAGCAGGCGGTGGCCATGGGCGAGCAGCGCTTCATGGACGTAGGCTGCGGCGACTGCCACACCCCGGCCCTGCCGCTGGAGCCGGAAGGCCGCTGGTTCGTCGAGCCCAACCCCTACAACCCGGCCGGCAATCTGCAGGTCGGTGACGCGCCCGAGTTCGCGTTCGACCTCAGCGACTCGCGCCTCGATCAGCCGCGCCTGCCGGTGGAGTCGAGCACCGGCGTGATCTGGGTACCGGCCTTCACCAACTTCAAGGTCTACGACATCACCTCCGGACCGGATGACCCCAACTGCGAGACCCTGGACATGCACGGTGCCCCCGGCTCCGAGCAGTTCTTCGCGGGCAACTGTCGCTTCCTGGCCAAGCGCCTCTGGGGTGCCGCCAATGAGCCGCCGTACTTCCACCATGGCCAGTACACCACCATGCGCGAGGCCATCGAGGCGCACCGCGGCGATGCCATGGACAGCTACGAGCAGTGGAGCGCCCTGAGCGACGCGGAGCGCGATGCCATCATCGAGTTCCTGAAGACCCTGCAGGTGCTGCCGCCCGGCACCGAGTCGACGATCGTCGACCACAACTTCCAGCCGCGCAGCTGGGCCGGGGTGTTCTGAGCGGGGGCTGGAAGCACCGGCCAGGCTTTCCATGCGGGCGCCCACGGGGCGCCCGTTTTTTTGCCAGATCCCAGCCTCGGATCAGGGTCCAGGAATCGCGATTCGTGTGGAGGTCGGCCATTGGTCCGACGGGCGCTACGGGAACGACGCATGGCTTGCAGCTGATAGAATCCTGGCTGGCAGCGATCGAAGACGCGGACGTTTCGGCGTCGATACCGGCAGGCAGCTCGATCGCGGATTCAATCCACTCCCGGGGATGGGGCAAATCATGACACGAAGAATACTCGCGGCCATGCAGGCTGCATCGCTGCTGTTCCTGGCCTCCTGTGCTTCGGCGCCCCCGAAATCGAATGAGGGGGACGCACTCAATCTGGCGGAGCCGGTCCGATTGGACGAACTCGAAATCGCGGACACCTTTGGTGACTTCGGGCTCGGGGACCTGTTCGAGTACGACGAGGCGGGGCTCGGGGTCCAGATACGCTACCTGGACAAGGCGCCATCGGACCGATACGTGGACGTCTATGTCTATCCCATCCACCTGCCCGACGGCCTCTCTTTGGCGGACGTCCTGGAGTTCGAGCAGTACTCGCTGGACCGAAACCTGATGCAGGCCTGGGATGAACCCCAGGGCCGACCAGCCGCGCTGATCCGTCGCTATCAGCCCCGCAGCCAGGATCCTTCGGCTGCAGGTCTGCTCAGCGCGAGAACGGTTGCAAGGGAAGGGCGGGACTACCGCACACACACATTCCTGAGCATCATGAACGACGCCATTCTCAAGGTCAGGATGAGCGTGGATTCAAGCCAGGACTTTCCCCTGGAGGCCTTCGAGCGCATCGTCGATGGCGTCTCTGCGGCGATCCGATTCCGCGATCGTCCCACGCGGGAGCTGAGCATCGTGATCACCCCCGTTGCCCTGGAAGTCGCGTCGCAGGGCCAGTCCTGCATGCTGGGCGCCTGGCTTGGCTATGGGATGCAGCTCACTGCCGAGCTCGGAGAACAGCACTACCTGAACGATCTGGAGCGTGAACTCAGCGCCAGGCGAATGGCCATGCATCTCTGGAATGTGGTGAACGAATCGGATCAGGGGCCCTGCGAATCGAACTACATGACCCAGCTCGAGCTGGTTGCTTCAGCAGGATTCCTCGCCGAACACGTGTTCCATTACTACGGCCGCCCTTACTGGGGAATGACCGAAGACCTGAGGCTGGAGGAGTACTTCGACTGGGCGCGAGACCAGCTGCGGGACTACACGCCGATCCCCTCGCCCGGCATATTGATCCGCTGGAAAGAGCCCGAATGACTTCGGCTCGTGCCAGTCTCCTTGCCCTGCCAGAGCAAGCAAGGTGCAGCTGGCGAAGTTCCGGCCCGCCGGACGGGTTCGTGGCATGCTCATCGCTGGGCAACGTCCGGCATCAATTCTGATATGACGGATTCGAGAGCCGATCAGCACGCGGCCGCGCTGGCGCGGCTCGACCGCTTCAGCTACTGGACCGACAGCCAGTTCGGCATTCCCTTCACCCGCTTTCGCATCGGCATCGGACCGCTGATCGCCATGGTTCCCGTGATCGGCGATGTCGCCGATCTGCTGCTCTCGCTGTTCGTGCTCAACGAGGCTCGCCGGATCGGTGCCGGCAAAGCCGTGATCGGCCGGATGCTGATCAATCTCGCGATCGATTTCTTCGGCGGCCTGCTGCCGGTCGTCGGCGATGTCTTCGATATGGCCTTCAAGGCCAATACGCGCAACACCGAGCTGCTCCGGAGTCATCTGCAGGCCCGCCTGGGAACGACCCCGGGCTACCGCTTCCCCTGGCGCACCCTGCTACTGGCTCTTGCGCTGGGCGCGGCGGGCATTGCCGGACTGTTGCTGTTGCTGTGAGGCCGCTCAGGGCAGGAATTCGATCCGCCGGACTTCGAGCTCGGCGTCGAAACGCTCACCGTAGGCCACCAGGGCCAGACTTCTGATCGTGCTGACATCCAGGGCCGCTCGAAGGCTCCGGGCCTCGAAGTCCTCGAAGCTCAGATCGAGGGTCTGCCAGTCGGATTCGACTCGCAGGGGCGCTCGGTAGTAGGCCCAGGGGCGCCGGGTATCGTCCGTGCGCAGATGCAGGTAGTAGGCACCCGGGCGACCACGCAGGGTCAGCCGCAGCCCCTGCCAGGCGCTGGCGTCGAAACTGCCTCGCTCGGCGAGCGGCAGGCGGACCTGAATGAAGCCGCCGTTGTTCTCCAACCGGACCTGACCTTCCATGAACAGCACCGGCGCGCCATCCACCTCGCGATAGCCGGCCCGGAGGTCCGAGAGGCCGCCCATCACGCGGTCCGTGAAGCCCTGCCAGGACGTTCCCCAGGTCGAGCGACCGTCGGCGCTGGCGAAGTCATCGATCAGTACCGCCGTCTCATCGGCCACGACCGACGCTCCGACCAGGACCAGGCCGACGGCCAGCAGGCTTGCTCGCATCCTTGCTCGGAACACACTCCTGGGCATGCATCTTCAACGGTCGCGTCGGCAGGACCCGAAGAATGCACCCCGCGCCGTGAAGGCGCCGACAGGCCCGAGGGGCGGCCAGATTCAGCGCGGCAGGCTCGGACGAACCGTCAAGCCAGCGTCACTGAGAATCTCGCCGTTGCCATCGAAGTGGCTGATCTCGCCGTGCAGATAGCCATCGCGCTGTTCGAAGCGAGCGGAAATCGCCCGGACCGGGGTATCACCCGACATTTCGACTTCCAGACTCAGCACCCCATCGAGCTCTTCGACGTGGCCCTCGAAGGCGTAGGCCTGCTGCAGGCTGGCATCAGCGACCCGGCTGACCCCACCCGCGAAAGGGCCCAGGGCGATCCGACCGGCGCTCGCGTCGAGGCCCAGAATCCGGGCCAGCTCCGGTGAGGCGGCCCGCAAGGCCTCCCGCCAGGAGGCTTCGAACACCAGATCCGCCCGCTCGCCGATCGTCAGATCGTCGGGTGGGGGCCCATCCCTCATACTGCAGACACAGCCCGCGGCATCGCAGGCGATCCGGCAGTAGGCAGGGCCTGAATCGACGGCCTCGCAAACCCGTTGGTCATTGCTGCACTGCCAACCGGAGGCCAGCGCAGCGGGCGCCGTGACCATCAGCCACAGCGCAACGAGAAAAGCGCCCAGGACGAATCCCTTCATGAGCAAGCTCCTTTGTCACCCCACGGCACAACTTAGCCTGCATGGGTGATTGAAATCAACTACAAGTCCAACCGTGATTAGAACGGAGGTTCAGGCCAGCGATCGACACGACGTCACCATGACGCAGTGCAGGTGAGAATTTCATCGATGGTCGAGCGGCGCCTTCGCTGTTGGAGAGACAGGCTGGGGTCGATGCCGGCAACGGCTGCTCACCCGAGAGCATTTGCTCGCTATCATTGGACCGTGGTTTCCGCCGCAATGGAACCCCCTGAATCGATTGGACGACAGAATGAGCAGACCCAGGGATCTACCCGAAGAACCGGACCCGGTGTCGCTGCGAAGAATCGAAGCGCTGGTAGCCGTTGCGCGTGATTTCGGACAACGTGGGTGGACGCCAGCGACCAGCGGGAACTACTCGGTCCGACTCGAAAACGGCCAGATCGCGGTCACCCGCTCCGGTGCAGACAAGCGCTGGCTGGAGCCGGCGGATCTTCTGCTGCTCGACGCGGACGGCCAGCCCGAGCCCGGCGTTCGCGCTTCGGCCGAGACGCCCTTGCATCTGCAGATCTACCGTCATCGTCCGCGTGTCAAGGCCGTGCTGCATGTCCATTCCCCGGCGGTCACGGTCGCTTCCCGCCTGGCGGTGGGCGAGGGTCGGATCCGCTTGCACAACTACGAACTGCTCAAGGCCCTGAGCGGCGTCGATACGCACGACATCGAGATCAGCCTTCCGATCGTGGCCAATGACCAGGACATGTCGCGGCTGGCGGCAAGCGTCGAGCCGCTGCTCGCCGCCGACAATCCCTGCCCGGCCTATCTGATCGAAGGACACGGCATCTACGCCTGGGGGGACGACGTGGCCGATGCCGCTCGGCACCTCGATGCCCTGGAATTCCTGCTCAACTGCCATCTGCTGGAACGGAGCGCATAGCCAATGAGTGAACTGAAGGTCTTTTCCGACAACGATCCCACGGAGGCCCTGTTCGTAAGCCAGGACCACGCGACCATTGCCGAACGCCTGGAGCAGGCCGGCATCCGCTTCGAGCGCTGGGAAGCGAACCGCCCCATCGCCCCCGATGATGGCCCGGAGGCGATCATGGCCGCCTACGCCGAACCCATCGATCGCCTCAAGCGCGAAGGCGGTTACGTGACCGTCGATGTCGTCAGCATGTGGCCGGATCACCCCCAGCGCGAGGCGGCGCGTCAGAAGTTCCTCGAGGAGCACACCCACGCCGAGGACGAGGTCCGGTTCTTCGTCAACGGAAAGGGCCTGTTCAGTCTGCATATCGGCGACGAAGTGCTCGAGGTGCTGTGCGAGAAAGGCGACCTGATCAGCGTTCCGGCCAACACCACGCACTGGTTCGATATGGGGCCCGAACCGGAATTCACCGCGATCCGTCTGTTCACGACACCGGAAGGCTGGGTCGCGGAGTTCACCGGCAGCGACATTGCCCAGCGCTTCAACCGCCTGGAACCATGAACGAGTCTTCCGAGCGGATCATTCTGACCGATATCGAAGGGACGATTGCCGATATCGCTTTTGTTCGCAAGGTGCTTTTCCCATTCGCGCGGCGCGCGCTGCCGGCGTTCATCCGAGCGCATGCGTCCGAGCCGGCGGTGCGGGCCGAACTGGAGGCAACGGCCGAAGTGGCCGGACTCCGGGCCGATGACCTCGAGGCACTGACCGAGACCCTCTGCGCCTGGATCGACGAGGACCGCAAGGCCCCGTCCTTGAAAGCCCTGCAGGGCATGATCTGGAAGGCCGGCTACGCCAGGGGTGACTTTGTCGCGCACCTCTACCCCGATGCACATCGCTGGCTGGGTGCACGCTACGACGAAGGCCTTGCCCTGTACGTCTATTCGTCCGGCTCGATCGCCGCTCAGGATCTGTATTTTCGCTACAACGAGTTCGGTGACCTGCGCGACTGGTTCCAGGGTTTCTTCGACACCACCGTCGGCCCGAAGAAGGATCCGGACTCCTACCGCGCGATCGCGGCGGAGCTGGGCGTCGATCCGGCCCGGATCGTGTTCTTTTCCGACAGCGTCGAGGAACTCGACGCCGCCCATGAGGCGGGTCTGATCACCGCCGAAATCCGTCGGGAAGGCGCTTCTCCCTCGGGTCGTCACCCGGCCTTCGAAAACTTCGACTCGATCGAACTGGAGCAGCTGTGAATCCAGCACTGGCGTTGAGCGGGCAATCGCGGCTGCCCGGAGTCAAGACCACCATCTTTTCGGTGATGTCGCAACTGGCCGCCGAACACGGCGCCCTGAATCTGTCCCAGGGCTTTCCGGATTTCGAGTGCCCCGAGCACCTGCGCGAGCTGGTCAGCGAGGCCATGCGCGCCGGCCACAACCAGTACGCGCCGATGCCCGGCGTTCCGCTCCTGCGACAGCGGATCACCGAGAAAGTCCTCGCCCTCTATGGCGCCCCGGTCGACATGGACCGAGAGGTCACGGTGACCTGCGGCGCCTCCGAGGCCTTGTTCGTGGCCATTCAGACCGTCGTGCGACCCGGCGATGAAGTGATTCTGTTCGACCCGGCCTATGACTGCTACGAGCCGGCCGTGGACCTGGCCGGCGGCCGGGCCATCCACCTGCCGCTCAGGGCGCCGGACTACCGCATCGACTGGCAGCAGCTCGGCGATGCGATCGGGCCGAAAACACGCCTCATCGTGATCAACACACCGCACAATCCGACCGGGTCCGCACTCAGCGCCGATGATCTCGACCGCCTGGCCGAGCTGGTCGCCGATACGCCGGTCTTTCTGATCGGCGACGAGGTCTACGAGCACATCGTCTTCGACGGCGCCGACCACCAGAGCCTCCTGCGGCGCGAGGAGCTGCGCCAGCGCAGTTTCGTGATTTCCTCCTTCGGCAAGACCTACCACACCACCGGCTGGAAGATCGGCTACTGCATCGCCCCGGCCCCGATGACCGCCGAATTCCGCAAGATTCACCAGTACGTGACCTTCAGCATCGCGACCCCGATGCAGCACGCCATCGCCCATTTCATGGCCGATCCCGACTTCCACCTGGGTCTGTCGGCCTTCTACCAGCAAAAGCGGGACCACTTCCGATCCGCTTTGGAGGGCAGCCGATTTGCCCTGCTGCCCTGCCAAGGCACCTACTTCCAGTTGCTCGACTACAGCGCGATCAGCGACCGACCGGATCTCGACATGGCTCGCTGGCTGGTCGAACAAGCCGGTGTTGCCGCGATTCCGGTTTCGGTGTTCTACGCCGATGGCGGCGGCGGGGGCACGAAAGAAGATCGCATCCTGCGTTTCTGCTTTGCCAAGAGCAACGACACACTCGACCGGGCCTGCGAACGCCTGCGTCAGCTCTGAGCCCGGCGATTACCGTTCCGGATCATCGGGCGCCCGGTCGATGACCGACCAGGCGATCAGACCATCGATCGCGCCAGCGGCTTCTGACTGGCCTCGAACTTTGCCCAGACACCGTCGGCACCGTCCCAGCGCCCGCGCGTGGCGGCCTTGGAGTACTCGGTGGCGCGCTGCTCGAAGAAGTTGGCGAACTCGACGCCGTTCAGGATCTCCTGCAGCCAGGGCAGGGGATGCTCCATCAGAGGACGGTAGCTGCCCTCGGCCTGCTCGAAGCAGCCGAACACGGTCGGCAGCTTGAGCTGGGCCAGGCGCCAGTCGGCGATGTAGCGCACGTAGCGCTTGATGTCCTCGGCGCTCATGCCCTCGATGTCGCCGAGACCGAAGGCGAGGTCAACGAAGTTCTCCTCGAGACGAACCATGGTCTTCGCGACGTCGATGATGTCATCGCGCACCGCCGGGGTCATCGCACCGGTTTCGCGGTTCCACTCGTGGAACAGGCGGATCACGCCCTCGCAGTGCAGGGACTCGTCGCGGACCGACCAGCTGACGATCTGCCCCATGCCCTTCATCTTGTTGAAGCGCGGGAAATTGAGCAGCATGGCGAAGCTGGCGAACAGGCTCATGCCCTCGGTGAAGGCGCCGAACATGGCCAGGGTCCGGGACACATCGGCCACCGTGTCGACGCCGAAGGTCTGCATGTAATCCGCTTTCGCCTTCATTTCCTTGTAGTCGCGGAAGGCCTCGAATTCGGCCTTGGGCATCCCTAAGGTTTTCAGCAGCAAGGCGTAGGCGTCGATGTGGACCGTTTCCATATTGGTGAACGCCGCCATCATCATCTGCACTTCCAGGGGCTGGAAGATCGGGATGTAGCGCTTCAGGTAGTTGTCCGAGACTTCCACGTCCGACTGGGTGAAGAAGCGGAAGATCTGGGTCAGCAGGGCGCGCTCGGGACCGGTCAGGCGATCCCCGCCCCAGTCCTTGATGTCATCGCCGAGCGGAACCTCTTCGCCCATCCAATGGGTCTGCTGCTGGCGCTTCCAGAACTCGTAGGCCCAGCCGTAGCGCTCGACGTCGTAGGTTCCGGTGGAATCAAGCAGGCCGACCCGGCCCTGACCGATCAATTCACGAGGATTGGCGTTCGGATCGATCACTGACATGCCAGACACTCCTCGTAATCGGTGCTGGAGGCCTGATCACCCGCATGCTCGGCCGCATCCAGCTTGCCGGCGAACCCGGCCCGCGAGATCGACTTCGAGCGGCAGTAGTACAGACTCTTGATGCCCCGCTTCCAGGCGGTGTAATGGAGCATGTGCAGATCCCACTTGTCGATATCGCCGGGCAGGAACAGGTTCAGGGACTGGCTCTGGCAGATCAGCGGGGCGCGATCGGCGGCCAGCTCGATCACCCAGCGCTGATCGATTTCGAAGGCCGTGCGGTAAGTGGCTTTCTCGTCCTCATCCAGACAATCGAGGTGCTGGACCGAGCCCTCGTGCTCGAGGATCGAGGCCCAGGTCGCCGCATCGTCGCAGCCGCGCTCGGCGAGCAGGGCCTGCAGATGGCGGTTGCGGACCGTAAAGGAGCCCGACAGGGTCTTGTGCGTGTAGATGTTCGCCGGAATCGGTTCGATGCAAGCGCTGACCCCGCCGCAAATGATGGAGATCGACGCCGTCGGTGCGATCGCCAGCTTGTGACTGAAACGCTCACGGGCACCACCACGAATCGCATCCGGACAGGGCCCGCGCTCCTCGGCCAGGCTCTTCGAAGCCTGATCCATCTGGCCGCGGATGTGCTTGAAGATCTTCAGGTTCCAGGACTTCGACAGGGCCGATTCCATCGGGATGCCCTGGGACTGGAGGAAGGAGTGGAAACCCATCACGCCCAGCCCGATCGAGCGCTCGTTCAGGGCGGAGTAGGTGGCCCGGGCCATGCCCTCGGGCGCGGCCTCGATGAAGTAGGTCAGGACATTGTCGAGGAAGCGGGCCACGTCCTCGATGAAGTCGGGCTGGTCGTGCCACTCGTTCCAGGTCTCGATATTGAGCGAGGACAGGCAGCAGACCGCGGTGCGCTCATTGCCCTCGTGGTCGATGCCCGTCGGCAGGGTGATCTCGCAGCAAAGGTTCGAGGTCGAGACCTTCAGACCGATCTTCTTCTGGTGCTCGGCCATCTCGCGATTGACCGTGTCGATGAACAGCAGGTAGGGCTCGCCGGTCTGGAGGCGCGTCTCGAGGATCTTCTGCCAGAGCGAACGGGCGTCGACGCGCTTGAGCACATCACCGGTCTTGGGCGAGCGCAGGCCGAAGTCCGTGCCCTCGGTGACCGCCTGCATGAACTCGTCGGTGATGTTGATGCCGTGGTGCAGGTTCAGGGCCTTGCGATTGAAGTCGCCGGAGGGCTTGCGGATTTCGAGAAACTCTTCGATTTCCGGGTGGTGCACGTCGAGGTAGACCGCCGCCGAGCCACGGCGCAGGGAGCCCTGGGAGATGGCCAGAGTCAGCCCGTCCATGACGTGGACGAAGGGCATGATGCCCGAGGTCTGGCCGCTGCCCTTGACCGGCTCGCCGATCGAGCGCACCTGGCCCCAGTAGGTGCCGATGCCGCCGCCATTGGAAGCCAGCCAGACGTTCTCGTTCCAGGTGTCGACGATGCCGGTCAGAGAATCCGGCACGGAATTGAGGAAGCAGGAAATCGGCAGGCCCCGGGTCGTGCCGCCATTGGACAGGATCGGCGTGGCCGGCATGAACCACAGCTGCGACATGGCGTCGTAGAGGCGCTGGGCGTGGTCGCGGTCATCGGCAAAGGCGCAGGCCACGCGCGCGAACATGTCCTGCGGGCCCTCGCCCTGGAGCAGGTAGCGATCCTTGAGGGTCTGCAGACCGAAGGCGGTCAGCAGGGCATCGCGGCTGCAATCGAGGTCGAGCTCGGCCGGGCTGGGGCGCGGGCCGAGCGGGGCGGGCACGGCCACCTTGCGCTCGACGGTTTCGGGCAAGGCTTCATTGGATAGGGCGCGCGCGGTCTGGTCCATCTGACGATCTCCTCATTCGGGTCAACGGCCAGCAGGCTGGCCTCGAGCAGGAGAGTCGGAGACGGTCCATCCCGGCGCAGGGGAATGCACCGCGAAGACTTGTCGCCGGGAACTCCCGCCCGGGAAAGTTCTTGTTCTCGGAATTTGCCCACGGCAGGTGTCCTGGCTTGCGGCTGATCGCGCGACCCGGCGGCCTTCCCGAGCGATCCGATCGCCCCGTGGCCCTGCTGCTTGCCGTCTCGCTCGCCGCTGACAGTTGCGGGTACAGCTCCGGAATTGAAGCAACCGCTTCGCACCGGATTCCCTGCCCCAACCACCAGATGTTGTGTCTGGCGGCCGTCGTGGGTCGCATATATTGGGGGAAACGCCCTCGACAGGTCAAGAAGGAAACCATGGTTTCGGCACCCGGAATGGCCTTTCGAATGTGCTGAACGCCTGACGCGAGAGGGATTCAGCACGCCGGGCACGGTTGAATGAAAAAAGTGATCGCTGCTTTGTAGTATTCCTTGAACCCCCACTGGAATTCTCGGATGAACCTCATCAAGCGAAGCCTGATGGCCGCCCTGCTGTGCCTGGCCCTGGTCGGCTGCCAGTCCGATCCCGCCGATGAAGCCCAGCTGCAGGTGCACGATGTCAGTGGCCTCGAGCAGCGGAACCTGGAGGCGAAGTTGAATGCACTGCTGGAGCGCGAGGACCTCGCCCTGACCGGGCGGGTTAGCCTGCTGGAGAACGATCAGCTGGCGGTCAACGGGCCGGCGCGGCTCCAGCAGGAGATCGCCGACATCCTGGCGGCACTCCGATCCGCCTCGCCAGCGAGCGAGACCCTGGACGGTGCCACCTATCGGGTCCGCTACTGGCTCCTGACGATGGAGCCTGGCGAGCAGACGAGCGCGCTCCCGACGCCGATTCAGGCCATCCTGCCCTCCCTGCAAGACGAGTTCCCCGGCTACGCGATCCGGATCGGCGACTACATCGAGAGCTATCACTATGGGCACGAGCCCCGCTCGACGACCATCAACTCCGGCGCCGGAAGCCGAGTCAGTATTCGGAGCATGCGGCCGACCGCGGACGGCCTGGAAGCCGAACTGGAAATGACGGCGAGGCCGGTCTACGAGGACCGGATGGCGCCCAGATACCGCATCCACCGCCTGCTGGCCGATGGTCAGCCGGTGGTGGTCGGTCGAAGCTATGACCAGGCAGACGATGGCCAGCCTGCCTATCAAGTCCTGCTGCTCCAGGCTGATCTGATGGAAGCGACGGACTGAATCGGGAGTGGCCCTGTCCGTCGAGGCCTTCGAGCGAAGCTACCGATCGCTCGAACGCGCCCTGTTCAACTATCTGTATCGCTGGGTCTGGGACGCGCAAGGCGCCCAGGACCTGATCCATGATGCCTTCGAGCGACTCTGGCGCAAGCGGGAATCACTGGACCCGGATGGCTTCGAGGCCCTGGTCTGGACCACGGTGATCAACCTTGCCCGGAATCGCTGGCGGCGGCAGCGCCTGCTCCAGTGGCTGCCCTACGATCAGGCTGCCAGCGAGGAGCCGACGCCCGATCGAGCGCTGGCGGAGCTGGAGCGGGAACGGATGATCCGGCGTGCGCTCGGGAAGCTGTCTCGCAAGCATCGCGAGGTCCTGCTGCTCGCTCTGTACTCCAGACTCGACCGAGAGGAGCAGGCCCGCGCGCTCGGCATCGCTCCTGGCACACTGGCGTCGCGCAAGCATGCCGCCACCCAACGGATGCACGCACTTCTCAAGGAGACTTTCGATGATTGAGCGCTACTTCACGGAACTCGATCCGCCGGAAGGTGGGCTGGAGCGACTGCGACGCCGTCTGGAAAAGGGCGAACACAGCTGGAGACAAGGGGGCAGGCGGCTGGTTCCAGTCGCCATCGTGGCCAGCGTTGCCGCGCTCATCACCCTTGCCGTCGCACTGAGACCCGCAACCGAAGAAGGTCGTCTGCACACCGAGTTGGAGCACGTTTTCCTGACGGCCCGAGTCGCGGACGTCAGCATCGACGATCGGCCCCTCATCGCGCATCGAAGCAGGGACGGGATGCTCGAGATCTACCTCGGCAAGGAAGAATCAGATAGCCGATGATCGATAGGTCCGCTCGGGCAGCGCGAGTGACATTTCGTGACATACGCCGTGACCGCCACTGACTAGAATGAGTGTTCTGATTCCGGCTGTCCAAGTGGGGCCTTATGAAACGCACTGTCATCAAGTTGGGGCTTGTCCTCGCGGTCGCCGTAGCGGTCTGGTGGTTCTGGCCCGGCGAGGAATCGTCGGAGGCACCGCAGATCGAAGTGACCGCGGTCGAGCGCGGTGACATCACCCGCATCGTCTCGGCGGTGGGCTCGGTACGGGCGCTGAACACGGTCGAGGTCGGCTCGCAGCTGTCGGGCCAGATCGACCAGTTGCTCGCCGACTTCAACACACCGGTCCAGGCCGGCGACCTGCTGGCGCGGATCGATCCCCAGACCTTCGAGCGGCGCGTGCAGGAAGCCGAGGCCAACCTGGCCGTGGCCCGCGCCAACGTCTCCATCCAGGACGCCGGCATCCGCAAGGCCGAGGTGGCCCTGGGCAATGCCGAGCGCGAGTATCGTCGCCAGCAGTCCCTGGTCGAGCGTGGTCTGATCTCGGCGTCGGATCTGGATCAGGCCGAAGCCACCTTCCTCTCCGCTCAGGCGGACCTTGACATCGCCCGGGCCCAGAAGACCAATGCCGAGGCCACCGTCCTGCAGCGCGAAGCGGCTCTCGACTCGGCGCGCATCGACCTGGAGCGCACGGAGATCCGCTCGCCAATCGACGGCGTGGTCATCGAGCGCGCCGTAGACCTGGGCCAGACCGTGGCCGCCAGCCTGCAGGCGCCACTGCTGTTTTCCATCGCCCAGGACCTGTCCGAGATCCAGATCGAAGCCAGCGTCGACGAAGCCGACATCGGCAGCGTGCGCGAAGGCGCCGAGGCCAGCTTCACCGTCGACGCCTTCCCGGATCGGGAGTTCGCCGGCCAGGTGACCCAGGTGCGTCTGGCCCCGCTGGAAGAGCAGAACGTCGTGACCTACACGGTGGTCATCAACGCCAGCAATCCGGGTCAGCGCCTGCTGCCGGGGATGACGGCCAGCATCGACATCGTCACCGGCGTGCGCGAGAACGTGCTCCGGGTGGCCAACGCCGCCGTTCGATTCCGCGCACCGGAGGAACTGATCGCCGCCGACGCCGGTCCCGGCGAAGGCGCTGCGCGACCCGATCCCGGCGCCCAGCTGGCCGAAAGCCTGCGCGAGATGGGCGTGGACGAGGCGCGACTGGAAACCATCCAGAACGAGATGCGCGAGGCCTTCGGACAGCTGCGCGGCCTGTTCATGTCCGGCGCGGACCGCGAGACCATCCGCGCGCGCATCGGCGAGGCCACGCGCGAAGTCATGCTGCGCCATCTGAACGACGAGGAAATGGCCGCCTTCGAGGCCCTGCAGCGCGAGCGCGAAAGCACGCGCCCGGCCACCCTGTACTCGCTGCGCGAGGATGGCCTGCTGCAGCCGCGCCGGGTTCGCCTGGGGATCGCCGATGACCGCTACACGGAACTGGCCGCTGGCGATCTGAGCGAGGGCGACGAGGTCGTCACCCGCCTGCCTCGGACGCGCGACGAGTCATGAACGAGAGTACCGTCGGCGAGGTGCTGGTCCGCGCCCGGGGCCTGGGCAAGGACTACCAGATGGGCGACACCACGGTGCATGCGCTCAAGTCCGTCGACTGCGATATCCGCCGCGGAGAGTTCGTCGCCATCATGGGCCCCTCGGGCTCGGGCAAGTCGACCTTCATGAACCTGGTCGGCGCCCTCGACAAGCCGAGCCGCGGCGAACTGTCGATCGCGGGACGCAGCATCGCCGAGCTGAACTCCGACCAGCTGGCCGCCCTGCGCAATCGCATCCTGGGCTTCGTCTTCCAGCAGTTCATGCTGCTGCCCAAGACCAGTGCCGTGGACAATGCACGTCTGCCGCTGATGTACACGCGCATGGCGCCTGAAGAAAAGGATCGGCGGGCCCGCGAGGCCCTGCAGCGCGTCGGCCTGGGCGAGCGCATGGACCACACGCCGGCCCAGCTCTCGGGCGGACAGCAGCAGCGCGTGGCCATCGCCCGCGCCCTGGTCAACCGACCGCAGATGATCCTGGCCGACGAGCCCACAGGCGCCCTGGACACGGCCACGGCGGAGGACATCATGCGCCTGCTCGGCGAGCTGAACGAAGAAGGGGTGACCGTCGTCCTGGTCACGCACGAAGAGGACATCGCCGCCCACGCCCGGCGCATCATTCGCTTCCGGGATGGCGAGATCATCGAGGATTCGGCGGCGGGAGCGACAGCATGAACACGACTCGCGAGACCCTGGACCTGGAGACCGGCGGCGTCAATCTGAACGCCAGCCTGCGCATCGCCGTGCGCGCCATCCGCACGAACGCGGTGCGCAGCCTGCTGACCATGCTCGGCATCGTCATCGGCATCGGCGCGGCGATCGTGTCGGTGTCGATTTCGCAAGGGGCGGGTGAACAGCTCAAGCAGCAGATCGCCGCCTTCGGAACGCATACGCTGCAGGTTCGACCGGGCGCGAGCTTCTTCGGTGGTCGCTCGCGCGGCGCCGGCAGCGCCCGACCGCTGACGGACCGGGACGTCCAGGCCATCCGGGAGAACAGCGACTGGGTCGAGGCCGCCTCCGGCCTGATCCAGTCCAATGTCACCCTGGTCGCCGACGGCCGCAACTGGTCAAGCACGGCGCAAGGCATCGATGCCGACTACCCCGTGATCCAGGACTGGTCGATGACCAGCGGGCGCATGTTCGAGTCCGGCGAAGTCCGCAGCGCGGCCAAGGTGGCCGTCATCGGCCAGACCGTGGCCAATGAACTGTTCGGCGGCGCGGACCCGATCGGCTCGCGCATCCGCGTCGGGCGCACGCCGGTGACGGTGATCGGCGTGCTGGAGGAAAAGGGCGCCTCGAGCTGGGGTCAGGATCAGGATGACGTGGTCTGGGTCCCGATCACGACGATGCGGCGCGGGATTTCACGAGGCTCGACGACGGTGCCGGACGATGCCGGACGCCTGTACATCAAGATCTGGGACGACCTGGACGTGCTCGAGGCCCAGCAGGTGCTCGAAGAGCAGCTGCGCATCCGTCGCGACCTGCAGCCCGGCGCCGAAGACGATTTCGCGGTCATCAACTTCGCCGAGTTCATCCGCGCCCGCAACGAAACCGAGGCCCTGCTGGGCTTCCTGCTGGCCGCCTTCTCCGCCACCTCACTGATCGTCGGCGGCATCGGCATCATGAACATCATGCTGGTCTCGGTGACCGAGCGCACGCGCGAGATCGGCCTGCGCCTGGCCATCGGTGCGCGGCAGCGCGACGTGCTGACCCAGTTCCTGGTCGAGGCGACGGTGCTGGGCCTGCTCGGTGGCGTGCTCGGCATGCTGCTCGGCGTCGGGGGCGCGCATCTGGCCTCGCACCTGGGTGAATTCCCGATCCTGATCGGCCCGAGCACACTCGTCGGCGCGGTTCTGATCGCCTGTGTGATCGCCATCTTCTTCGGCTACTACCCGGCCCGCCGCGCCTCCCGCCTGGAACCGATCGAAGCCCTGCGCTTTGAATAAGGCGTCAAGAGATTGCTTGATTACGAATGAGATCAAGCCATGATCAGCGAGGCTTGAACCACAGATTACGCAGATGCGCGCAGATTCATTTCAATGCCTTGGGTTCATTCGATCCTATCTGCGCCATCTGAGTAATCTGCGGTTGCGCCTTTCTAACCCCCGACTTCGAATAAAGCGTCAATAGGTTGTTTAATTGCGCATGAGACGAAGCCATGCTCGAAGAGGATTGAACCACAGATTACGCAGATGCGCGCAGATTCATTTCAATGCCTTGGGTTCATTCGATCCTATCTGCGCCATCTGAGTAATCTGCGGTTGCGCCTTTCTAACCCCCGACTTCGATTAAAGCGTCAATAGCTTGTTTAATTGCGCATGAGACGAAGCCATGCTCGAAGAGGATTGAACCACAGATTACGCAGATGCGCGCAGATTCATTTCAATGCCTTGGGTTCATTCGATCCTATCTGCGCCATCTGAGTAATCTGCGGTTGCGCCTTTCTAACCCCCGACTTCGAAAAAAGCGTCAATAGCTTGTTTAAATGCGCATGAGACGAGGTCATGCTCAATGAAGCCTGAAACACAGATTTCGCAGATGCTCGCAGATTAACTTCAATGCCGTGCGTGCATTCAATCCAATCTGCGCCATCTGAGTAATCTGCGGTTGCGCTTTTTCAATTCCGACTCAGCGATCGCGGTTGCGGCGGGCGGCTTCGCGGCGTTTCGCGCGGGCGTGGTGGCGGCGGCGGTGCCAGACTTCGGAGATGCCCAGGGAAGCGAAGTAGCCGATGAGGGCAATCGGGATGGCAATCAGCACGGTGCCCAGGGCCGTGTTCATCAAGCCGATCAGAGCACCATCGGTGGCGTCCGAGCCCTCGAAATGCGCGCGCACCCAGGAGCCAAACAGCCACTCGCCAAGCTCGTGGTAGGCATAGATCATCGGCGGCAGGGTGAAGGGATTACTGACCCAGGAAATGGCGAAGGCCGCCGGAAAATTGCCGCGAATGAGCAGGCAGCCGGCCAGCATCATGCCCGTCTGGAAGCCGACCGTGGGCGTCAGGCCGACGAGCAGACCGATGCCGATACCGCGTGCGATGGGCTCGCGCTTGAAGGTCAGACAGCCCGACCGATGCAGCCACTGACGCACGCGCTGACTGGTCCCGGCCGGGCCTTCTCCGGTGGCCATCTGTCGGCGGTGATTGATGAGAAACTTCTTGAACACTGGCGGCCCGGCGGGCAACCCGCCGTGAATCGGAGCCTGTAGTTTACTCCCTTGTCAGGCGTGGCCTAAAAACCCGCCAGAAGACTGAGATTTCCGCCTCATCTTCCGTAGGCTGACCGGCGATGCCTGCAATATGCGTGTATCGGGTTTTCCGCGGTGGTTGCGAGATTGCGCAGTCGGGTGTGCGGAGATGTCTGGGGCATGGACCGTCGGGAGCGTAGCCCGTAGGCAAGGTGCGGTTTGCCGCAGGCAAGAAGCGCCTTGGTGCAGGGCGGCCACGCGTGTGGGCCCGACCTACCGTGCCCGATCGAAGCCGCGAGTAGGTCCATGCTCGATCGAAGCCCGGAAAGCGAACCGGGCGCCACTCATGCCAGCATGATCCGCCGGGGCCTCGATCGGGATTCGTAGGTCGGGCCCACGCGCCCGACGGACCATGCGGAATCCATCTCCGTCAATCCGACGAGAAAGGACCATGCTCGATCGAAGCCCCCAAAACCGAACCGGGCGCCACTGTGGGCGCCCGGCTGGATGACTACCGACCCAATTCGGTCGGCAGCGGCGGCGGTTCCCGGGGGATGTCGTCGCTGTAGTTCTCGAGCATCTCCTTGATCTCGTCGATCGCGGCTTCGAGCTGGCTGTCGCGGCCTTCGTTGGCAGCGATCGGGTCCAGGCGGACTTCGATGTCCGGTGCCACGCCTTCGTTCTCCACCGACCAGTTGTTGTCCACATCGACGAAGCGGAAATGCGGCACGGTCATGACCCCGCCATCGATCAGGGGCGGGTTGCGGAAGATGCCGATCAGGCCACCCCAGGTGCGGGTGCCCAGCAGCGGGCCGATGCCCAGCTCGCGGAAGGCGTAGGGCAGGTAATCACCACCCGAGCCGGCGTCCTGGTCGATCATCATCAGCTTCGGCCCGTGCAGGGCGCCCATCGGCGTCGTCGACATCATGGCGTCGCGGTAGACCCAGTTCGACAGATGACGGCGTGAGAGCACTTCGACGATGTAGTTGGCCGCCTGGCCGCCACCGTTGGAGCGCTCGTCGATGATCAGACCCTCGCGGTCGATCTGGGCGTGGTACATGCGGTTGAAGAAGGTGTACCCGGCACCCGCCGTGTTCGGCAGGTAGATATAGCCGATGCGACCATCCGTGGCCTCGTCGACCCTCCGCCGGTTGTCCTCGACCCAGCCCCAGAGGCGCAGGGCGCCCTCGCTGTCGACCGGCTCGACGATCACATCGCGCGAGTCACGTCCGTTGGCGCGCGGACCGACGGTCAGACGAACCTGCTCGCCGGTGGTGTTGTGCAGATGGGCGAAGAGATTGTCGTCGGCGCTCAACTCATGGCCGTTGATGGCCAGGATGTACTCGCCAGCCTGGACTTCGTTGCCCGGCTGGGCGAGCGGCCCCTCGGTGAACGGGTTCCAGGACTCGCCGGTGTAGACGCGGGCCACGCGCCAGCGATCGTCGTCGATCTCGAAGTTCGCGCCCAGCAGGCCGACGCCCGGACCGGACTCGCGGTGGACGTCGCCACCACCGACGCGGTTATGGCCCGCATGCAGTTCGGCGATCATCTCGACCATCAGGTCGTTCAGATCCTCGCGCCGGCCGACATGATCGACCAGGGGACGGTACTGCTCGTAGACCGCATCCCAGTCCAGGCCGTGCAGGTTGGCCGCGTAGAAGAAGTCGCGCTGCATGCGCCAGCCTTCGTCGAAGATCTGCGCCCATTCGTTTCTCGGATCGATCCGCATGCGAAGGCCGGACATGTCCAGCGCTTCCGGCTCCAGTGAATCAGCGGCCTCGGCCACGGCCATCGAGCCATTGGCGAGCTGGATCAGCAGGTGCTTGCCGCCGGCCGCGACGTCGAATCCACGAAGGCCGGTCAGCACTTCCGAGGCCTCGCGGTCTTCCATGTCGAAGCGGAACAGCTTGTTGTCGGCACCCCAGCTGCTGCCCGGCGGCTCGACGGAAGCACCCGGCTGGGTGCCTTCGATGAAGTACAGGGATCCATCGGCGGTCACGGCCAGGTTGCCGTAGTTGCCGATCGGGCCCGGCAGGGCGACCTTGCGCTCGAACAGACCGTCGAAGTCGATCCGGGTGCGCTTGTTCTCCTCGCCGTTGCCCTCGCTCCCTTCTTCAGCGTCGGCGTCTTCCTCATCGGCGGCGGCTTCTTCGTCCCCGAGGCGCGGTGCCAACGGCGAGTCGCCGTCGGCGGCCAGCACCAGGGCGTACAGTCCGGCGCGGTAGGGGCGCTCCTGACTGGACATGTCGAGACCGAACTGGGCCGGACCGGTATTGGTCGAAGCAGCGAAGAACAGGTAGGCACCGTCCGGACTGAAGGCCGGAGAGGCCACGTCGGCCATGCCATCGCTGATCCGCACGGACTCGCCGGACTCGAAGTCATGGATGTAGAGGTCGTGGAACCAGTTGGCCTCGATGCGGGTGTAGGCCAGGAAGCGACCGTCCGGCGACAGGCTCAGGGTGAAAGCGGATTCGCGCGGATTGCGATCGATCTCAGTCGAGCGGCCGCTATCGAGGTCGATGGCGAACAGGCCCAGACGATGGTCGGTGTAGACGATGCGGTCGTTCTCGGCATCCCAGATCTCGAGCTGGTGGTACTCGGGGCCGAGCTCGTGCGTCTCGATCACCGCGCCATTCTGATCGGCGATGACCAGGGTCTGGCCATCCAGGGACTCGACGACCCAGGCGACCTGATCGCCCGCGGGCGACCATAGGGCGTTGTACTCGCGGATTCCATCGCTGGTGGTGAGGTTGCGGGTCGAGCCGTACTCGACCGGCACCGTGAACACTTCGCCTCGTGCGGTGATCAGGGCGCGCTTGCCGTTCGGCGAGAGGCGTGCGGCCTGCACGTTGCCGGCCACGTCCCGCCAGCCGGGACGGGCCTGGGGCAGATCCGGCTGCACGTGGATATTCAAGGTCGATTCACGGCCGCTACGGGTATCGAGACGGTGAATCTCCCCGCCTGCCTCGAACACGATCTGCTCACCGTGGCCATTGGCCCAGCGGATGTCCCAGGTCGGCTGATCGGTGATCCGCTCGATCACGCCGCTGTCGGGCTCGAAGCGGAACAGATTGAAGATCTTGTCGTCCCGGTCGGAGACGAAGTAGACCTGATCACCGACCCAGAAGGGATTGATGTCGTTGACCCGCTCGCCGGGGATATCGACCAGTCGCTCGTTGTCGATATCGAGGATCTTGACCGAGGGCGAGGTGCCACCACGGTAGCCTTTCCAACCGGCCGAGCCACCGTAGAGGCCGTTGTAGGCCGGTCCATGGTCGATGTAGGCCAGGCGCTCGCCGTCCTCGTCCCACTGGCCGCGGAAGAAGCGGGCAGCCATCTGCCGTTCCGGGGCACCACCCTCGACCGGCACATGATAGAGCTGGGCCGATCGACCGTGGTCGGTCTCACGCCGGGAGGCGAAGGCCACGGCCTCGCCGTCGGCGCTCCAGCCCACGGGAATGTCATCACCCGGGTGCCAGGTCAGGCGCGCGGGGTTGCCGCCATCGACGGAGATGACGTAGACGTCCGTGTTGCCCTCGTAGTTGGCGGCGAAGGCGATCCGGCGACCATCGGGGGAGAAGAAGGGGGCCTGTTCATCGGCCGGGTGGCTGGTCAAACGGCGCGGATCGGAACCGTCCGCGCGGGCCAGCCAGAGATCGCCGGCGTAGACGAAGACCAGGTGCTCATCGGACAGGTCGGGTTGACGAAGCAGACGGGTGCCATCGGCGCTGGCGGCGCTCGCCACGGCCAGGGTCAGTCCGGCCAGGATCAGTTTTCTCATGGAATCGGTACTCCGAAGGATCGATCGAAAAACCGGAGCTCGGTCAAGCTCGCAGTCAATTAAAGCGTCAAGGCTCGTGAAGATACGCCAGGCACCGTCAAGGCACATGGCTCGAAAGTCATGCATCGGAGCCCGCCAGGGGCTGAAGGCGCAGGGCGTGCAGGCGCTGATAGTCCGGTCGGCAGCGTTCCGCGACCTCCAGGGCCTGGCCTTGTAGCGTTGGCGATGCCTCGCGTGGCGGGGCGAAACCGGTCGATGCCCAGACCGTCTGATACCAGTGCGGCGCCCAGGGACCGTCGCTGTCACGTGGCCCGGAAGGCCAGCTGAGCATGTCCGGATCGAAGTCGATCTCCAGCGCCCGACAGAGCGCCCGCAGATGGCCTTCGGGATCGCCCAGAAAGGCGCCGCTGTCGACGACCGGTGGCGGAGTGCCATCGAGCTCGGTGATCAGATCGAACAGGCGCGCCTGTTGTGGGATGCCGATGTCTTCGGGGCTGACGGTCTCTCGCTTGTCCAGATAGGAGGCCACCACCGCGGTCGGATCCCGGATGAGGAAAACGTGCCGCAGGCGGGACAGCCAGTCGGGCCGGATCATCTCGTCGAGCAAGTGGTGGGTCATGTGCTTCTGGTACCAGATCGAAGCACCGTCCGGCACCGGGCCGGTCAGCCGGTCGACCACCCGCTCCCAGTCGCAGTCCATCGCCTCGATGACGGCCTCGCGCATGGGATGATCCGCGCCGGTGAGTTTCAACCAGGCACCGTACAGAGGCTCGTCCGACACCACGCAGTCCGAGCGATTCTCGAAGGCGCGCATCATCGCCGTGGAGATGTTCCGCGGCCCGGACCACATGGCGATGCGCAATTCAGTCCCCATCGGGTCGACGGATCAGTTCCGCGTAGGCCTGCTGCAGACGCTCGGTGATCGGACCGCGTTGCCCGTCGCCGATCTGCCGCCCGTCGATCTCGCCGACCGGGCGCAGACCGGACAGGGTACCGGTGGTGAAACTCTCGTCGGCCGAATAGACCTCGGTCAGGCTGAAGCTCGTCTCGCGGGCCGGAATGCCGAGCTCGCGACACAGGGAGAGCACGTGGCCGCGGGTGATCCCACCGAGGCAGTAACGCCCATCCGAGGTCAGCACTTCGCCCCGGCGCACGATGAAGAAGTGGGTCGAATTGCAGGTCGCCACGAAGCCGTCGGGATCGAGCATCAGGGCCTCGTCGGCGCCGGCCACGTTGGCCTGGATGCAGGCGAGGATGCAGTTGAGCTTGCTGTGGCTGTTGAGCTTGGGGTCCTGGACGTCCGGCGCTCCTCGATGAACGTGCACCGTGAACAGGCGCTGCGGCCGGGTCGCCTGCGCCTCCGTGACCGGATGGTGCCCGGGGATGATGACCAGGGTCGGTCCGCTGCCGGCCAGGCGGGGGTTCTGGTAGGGCTCGCGGCGAACGCCCCGGGTCAGCATGATGCGCAGATGCGCGTCATCGACCAGACCGTTGGCCTCGATGACCTCGGCCACCGCGGTCCGCAAGGCCTGCTCGCTCGGCAGACCGGTCAGCATCAGGGCCTGGGATCCTTCGCGAAGGCGATCGAGGTGCGCGCTCAGAAAGGCCGGACGACCACCGACGACGCGGACGCCCTCCCAGACCCCATCGCCCAGCACGAAGCCGGAATCGAAGACCGAAACGGTCGCCTGATCCTCGGGCAGTAGCTGGCCGTTGATCCAGATCTTCATCGGAGCGGGGCCGGTCGCCGTCATCTCGCGGGTTTCCTTGCAGAACCAAAGCCCCCGGATGCTACCCTTGGCCTGCTTCGGGCTCAAGCGGTCCGACCATCAATCAACACAGGGATGCCACGCCATGAACTCGGTCTATGTCACCTTTGGACTGTACTTCGTCGTCCTGCTCGGCCTGGGGATCATCGCCTGGCAACGCACGGGAGACCTGTCCGACTACATCCTCGGCGGACGCAGGCTCGGCAGCGGCGTCACCGCGCTCAGCGCCGGCGCCTCGGACATGAGTGGCTGGCTGCTGCTCGGCCTGCCCGGGGCCGCCTACCTCTCCGGCCTGGAAGCCGGCTGGATCGCCGTTGGCCTGCTGATCGGCACCTGGGCCAACTGGCGCGTCGTGGCCACCCGGCTGCGTGTGGCCACGGAAAAGCTGGATGACTCCCTGACCCTGCCGGACTACTTCCAGCGCCGCTTCGCCGACCGCAGCGGCATCCTGCGCATCCTGCCGGGCCTGTTCATCTTCCTGTTCTTCTCGCTCTATGTCTCCGCCGGCCTGGTCGCCGGCGGTCGCCTGTTCGAAACGGTCTTCGAGCTGCCCTACCTCTGGGCGGTGGCCGCCGGTGGCGCCGCGATCATCCTGTACACCTTCCTGGGCGGCTACCTGGCGGTGAGCTGGACCGACGCGCTGCAGGCCCTGCTGATGCTGTTCGCCCTGGTGGCCGTGCCGCTGATGGTCTTCGGGTCGGCCGATCCCGGACTATTCGAGGCCGTGCGTACCGCGAATCCGGAACTGCTCAACCCCTTCACCGATGCCCAGGGGAATCCATTGAGCTTCCTGGCCGTGCTTTCCCTGCTGGCCTGGGGACTGGGCTACTTCGGCCAGCCGCACATCCTGGCCCGCTTCATGGGCATCCGCGCGGCCGGCGAACTGACCCGCGCCCGTCGCATCGCCGTGAGCTGGGTGACGATCTGCCTGATCGCGGCCATTCTGGTCGGCATGGCCGGCATCGGTGGCCTGCCCGGCACCCTGGACGGCCCGGACGCGGAGAAGGTGTTCATGCGCCTGGTCGAAGTCCTGTTTCACCCCTTCGTCGCAGGCATCTGTCTGGCCGCCATCCTGGCGGCCGTGATGTCGACGGCCGACTCGCAGCTGCTGGTGGCCTCCTCGGCCGTGGCGGAAGATTTCTACAAGGGCCTGATCAAGCCGCAGGCCTCGCAGGCCGAGCTGGTCTGGGTGGGGCGCGGTTCCGTCGTCGCCATCGCCCTGGTGGCGCTCTGGCTGGCGGCCGATCCGGACCGCACCGTACTGAGCATGGTGTCCTACGCCTGGGCCGGCCTGGGTGCGGCCTTCGGGCCGGTGATCGTGGTGTCCCTGCTCTGGTCCGGAATGAGCCGGATCGGCGCCATCGCCGGCATGCTGGTCGGTGGCCTGACTGTGGTCGTCTGGGGTCAGCTCAGCGGCGGCCTGTTCGACGTCTACGAAATCCTGCCCGCCGTGCTCTTCGCCCTGGCCGCGATCTTCATCGGCAGCAAGGCGATGCCGGACGAGGCCAGCCAGCGGATCTTCCAGCGCATGACTGGATGATCGACCCGCTGGCCGGTGCTTCGCTCAGGGCTGCGAAAGGAAGCGATCGCTGAACAGCCCGTCGACAGCGGAGCGATCCAGAAAATCGCTGTAATCCACCCATTCGCTGACCGCATCGCCCAGGCCCGTCGGGTTCCCGATCGGGTCCTGGGGCCCGGAGGGATGCCCCCACCAGTTGAAGCGCGCATCGATGACCAGACCCGAGTCGTTGTTGCGGACACCGAACAGCGTGTTGTCGACGAGGTCGTTGCCACTGCCCTCGCTGCCACCGATCAGCGGGTTCGCACCGCTGTAGCTGTCAACGCCCACGTTGTTGCCGCTGATCCAGTTGGCCGTCAGGGTCGGCGCACTGGAAGCACCGCTCACCCGGACCCCGGCCTGTGCGTTCCTGGCCAGTCGACTGTTCTGAATGAGTGGTGAGGCCTCCTCGATGAGTACCCCGTTGCCGAGATTGTCGAGAATCCGGTTCGACAGGATCTGAATCGAAGCGGCGGCGTTGCGGATGATCATGCCGTTGCCACCCATGCCCTCGATGCGATTGCCCTGCAGCAGCAGGCTGCCACCGGCACCATCGATGACGACCCCGTCTCGCGACCCGAACGCAATGTAGGTATCGAGGAGCACGAGATCACCGCTGCCGAACTTGCGGATGGCCCAGGTCAGGAAAGTCGATTGTCCGGTGTAGCGGATGCGCGCCTGCTCAAGCACTGCGCTGCCGCCGTCGCGGATATCGATGCCGTTCCAGGCTCCGGGAGCGGGATCGCCGGGGAAGCCGCTGTCGCCCCCGACCGTGTCATCGCGAATCTCGGTGAACACCACAGGCTCAGCCGAAGTGCCCACGGCCTCGAGCAGACCCAGCACGGTCAGCGATCGGCCCCCCACATCGGCCTTGACCACCGTGCCCGGCGGCAGGGTCAGGGTCGCGCCGGCCGGCACCGCGACCTCGCCGGTCAGGCGATAGGTGAACGGACTGCTCCAGCTGGTCAGACCGGCCGCGAGGTTGCCGCCATCGACCCGAATCGGTCCATCGAGGACGTTACTGGCGTCGATGACCGTGCCCGACGCGTTGGGGGCAAGGCGGATCGGCGCCAGGTTCTGGTCGTTGCCGCTGAAGGTGTTGCCGCTGATACCGCCGGCGATCGGCAGAACCGTCACATACAGACCCGAGAGGCTGTTGCCGGTGACCTGGTTACCGGTCATGGTCAGCGCGCCCGAGAAGCCGACGAACTGACCGAACTGCAGACCGTTCCCGTTGGCCGTGATCTGGTTGTCGACCAGGCTGAGGGTGGCGTTGGAGTCCTCCACGTAGACGCCGGTCTGTCCGTTGCTGTCGATCAGCGTGTTGCTGACCGAGACCACTCCGCCGCTGCCGGTCACGACCAGGCCCTGGCGAGAGCCGAGGGTGATCTCGGACTGGCTGATCGTCAGGCTGCCGGCGCCGTCCTTGCGGATGCCCCAGTTCAGAAAGCTCGAGTTGCCCGTGTAGCGGATGCGGGCATGCTCCAGCACCGCGCTGCCGCCGTCCCGGACTTCGATGCCGTTCCAGGCTCCGGGGGCGGGATCGCCGGCAAAGCCGCTGTCGCCGCCGGCCGTGTCGTCACGGATCTCGGTCAGGACAATCGGTTGGACACCGGTGCCGATCGCGCTCAGGTCGCCATCCACGATCAGGCGCCTCGATCCCACATCGGCCTTGACCACCGTGCCCGGCGGCAGGGTCAGGGTCGCGCCGGCCGGCACCGCGACCTCGCCGGTCAGGCGATAGGTGAACGGACTGCTCCAGCTGGTCAGACCGGCCGCGAGGTTGCCGCCATCGACCCGAATCGGTCCATCGAGGACGTTACTGGCGTCGATGACCGTGCCCGACGCGTTGGGGGCAAGGCGGATCGGCGCCAGGTTCTGGTCGTTGCCGCTGAAGGTGTTGCCGCTGATACCGCCGGCGATCGGCAGAACCGTCACATACAGACCCGAGAGGCTGTTGCCGGTGACCTGGTTACCGGTCATGGTCAGCGCGCCCGAGAAGCCGACGAACTGACCGAACTGCAGACCGTTCCCGTTGGCCGTGATCTGGTTGTCGACCAGGCTGAGGGTGGCGTTGGAGTCCTCCACGTAGACGCCGGTCTGTCCGTTGCTGTCGATCAGCGTGTTGCTGACCGAGACCACTCCGCCGCTGCCGGTCACGACCAGGCCCTGGCGAGAGCCGAGGGTGATCTCGGACTGGCTGATCGTCAGGCTGCCGGCGCCGTCCTTGCGGATGCCCCAGTTCAGAAAGCTCGAGTTGCCCGTGTAGCGGATGCGGGCATGCTCCAGCACCGCGCTGCCGCCGTCCCGGACTTCGATGCCGTTCCAGGCTCCGGGGGCGGGATCGCCGGCAAAGCCGCTGTCGCCGCCGGCCGTGTCGTCACGGATCTCGGTCAGGACAATCGGTTGGACACCGGTGCCGATCGCGCTCAGGTCGCCATCCACGATCAGGCGCCTCGATCCCACATCGGCCTTGACCACCGTGCCCGGCGGCAGGGTCAGGGTCGCGCCGGCCGGCACCGCGACCTCGCCGGTCAGGCGATAGGTGAACGGACTGCTCCAGCTGGTCAGACCGGCCGCGAGGTTGCCGCCATCGACCCGAATCGGTCCATCGAGGACGTTACTGGCGTCGATGACCGTGCCCGACGCGTTGGGGGCAAGGCGGATCGGCGCCAGGTTCTGGTCGTTGCCGCTGAAGGTGTTGCCGCTGATACCGCCGGCGATCGGCAGAACCGTCACATACAGACCCGAGAGGCTGTTGCCGGTGACCTGGTTCCCGGTCATGGTCAGCGCGCCCGAGAAGCCGACGAACTGACCGAACTGCAGACCGTTCCCGTTGGCCGTGATCTGGTTGTCGACCAGGCTGAGGGTGGCGTTGGAGTCCTCCACGTAGACGCCGGTCTGTCCGTTGCTGTCGATCAGCGTGTTGCTGACCGAGACCACTCCGCCGCTGCCGGTCACGACCAGGCCCTGGCGAGAGCCGAGGGTGATCTCGGACTGGCTGATCGTCAGGCTACCGGCGCCGTCCTTGCGGATGCCCCAGTTCAGAAAGCTCGAGTTGCCCGTGTAGCGGATGCGGGCGTGCTCCAGCACCGCACTGCCGCCGGCGCGCACTTCGATGCCGTTCCAGGTCCCCGGTGCCGGTGGACCAGGCGTGATCGGGAGCCCGACGCTGTCGTCGCGCGCTTCCGTGAAGACGATGGGGTCGACTGCATTTCCCGTCGCCGCCAGCGCGCCATCAACGATGATCCGCCGCCCCGGATCGCTCTTGATGATGGCAGCTGGTGACAGCGTCAACGTGACGCCATTCGGCACAATCAGATCGGAGACCAGATGATAGGTCCCTGCCGCATAGTTGGTATCGCCTGCAAGTGTTCCACCGATGGGGGTCTGGCCGAAGGCTTCGCCATGGAAGGTCAGAAGCAGGCCTAGAAAGGCGACAAACACAGAACGTTGCATCGAAAGCACCCTCTCTTGAACCGAGTTCGGCTGCGAGACCAGGAGTGGTCCCGGGCCCCCAGGCTGAGCATGAGCGAATCCGAAGATTAGTAGCTCCTTCGGGGGTCGGACTTGACGTGAATCAATCCAGATGATGGGTCGTTTCGGAAGCGCTCAGGATCAATCGAACAAGCGCTGGAGTCGGGGGCGAATCGTCAGAAAACGCAGGTAAGTCCATTCCAGTACGGCGAGCATCCAGCGGTGCTTCGCCAGCAGACCCAGGGGACGCAGCAAGGGGATCTGTCGCCACATGGCGGCAAAGGCCGCAGCGCCATCGTGCATGACTTCACCCTCACGGGCATGGAAGCGGGCCAGCAGCGCTTCGCGGTCGATGGGACAGCTCGCGTCCGGACGACTGACGTCAATGAAGGCGATTCGACGGCGACGGTCGAGGCGACGCATCAGGGCAATTTCCCGTTGGCATAGGGGGCAGGCGCCATCGAAATAGACCGTAAGTTCCCGAGCCATCCGTCCCTCACGCACCCAGATCGAGAAGCCCCTGTCGATCACCCAGACCCACGGCATCCAGCAGCGCCGGGATCTTCTTCTTGAAGGGGAAGAAGCCCTTGGTCGCCTGCGGCCAGGCCAGGGCGTCCCATTCGCGGCGTCGGCGTTCGAGCTGGATGCCTTCCTTTTCCAGCTGCAGCTCGAGCTGATCCAATGCGTCGTCGACCGGACCCACCGGGGCATCGGCGGTCACGATCCGGTCGACGCCGGCGTCTCGGCAGGCATCGACGAGCATGGCGGCATCCAGGGTCTCGAGCGCTCTGCCGCTCAGACCGAAGTGCTCGCTGGCACGCCCCAGGGCATCGTCCAGGGCGCCGCTCACGAAACGCCGAGCCTGCTCACCCCAGGGCCAGGATGACAGGCTGTGAACCCCTCGGGCACCCAACAGACCGGCGATTTCCGCCGATCCGGGCAGCAGGGATTCCGGATGCAGATCTTCGGGCGTCAGCAACAGAAGCGCCGGCCCGTCCATCGGGGCTTCGGCCCGAAGCGCCGGCGGCAGTGGCCCCGGTGGCGGCGGGCTGGGGCCGTCCAGTGCCGGGGCTTCGGTCGCAAGGCCGGCGGGACGAAAGCGGCCGGCGGTGAACTTCTCGATGTTGTCGGGGCGGGCCAGGTAGGTCTTTCCCTGGGTCTGCAGGCCGGCGACCCAGCGCCAGCTCAGGGTGTTGGACGCCGGATCGGCGTCGATCAGATGCCGCAGAAAGAAGTCGGCGCCCAGGGTCCAGGGCAGCTTCAGGGTGAAAATCCAGATCGAGGCGAACCACATCCGGGCGTGGTTGTGCAGGTAGCCGGTCTCGATCAGCTCCTTTGCCCAATCATCGAAACCCTCGATGCCGGTCTGCCCGGCTTCGGCTTGTTCCAGGGCCCTGGCCAGGCCGCCATTGCCCTCGATCCGATGCACCGCTCGAGTCCGCTCGGAAAGAAAATCACGCCACACGGAAGGGCGCATCTGCAGCCAGCCCTTCCAGTAGCTGCGCCAGCAGACCTCCTGGACGAATTTTTCCGCGGCGGTCACGGAGTGTTGCTCCAGCACCCGGGCGAGCACCTCCTGTTCGGTGATCAGGCGGTAGCGGATCCAGGGCGAAAGTGCCGAGACCCGGTCGTGCCGGCCGGGTCCGTGATCGTGGTTGCGCTCGCGGGCATAGTCGCGTCCCGCACGGGGCAGAAATTCCTTCAGTCGATCCAGGCCGGCCTTGCGGGTGGGGTGCATCGTCGAGCTTCGCGAAAGTGATGTGGCCTCACGCTATCCGGTACGCAGTGGGCAAAACGTAAAAAGGCCCGGCCGCTTGTGCGACCGGGCCTCGAGCGTGTGCTCGCTGGCGGGTGATCGATCAGTAGATCAGGGTCACCGTTGCCGAGCAGTTGCTGGTGCCGGCTTCGCAGACCTGATAGGTCAGGGTGCCACCACCCTTGAAGCTCGTCGCATCAGTGTAGGCGCCATCGTTGGCCGTCGTGGTCACGACAGACCCGTTACGAACGATGTCGACGCTGCCGCCCTGGGCACCACTCCAGCTCAGGTCCGCACGCCAGCGTCCCTGGACCTTGTAGCCCACACCCGTCAGCTCGATGCCGCTCGGATCTCCGCCACCACCATTGGTGGCCACCGTCACCTGCTGGGTGACCGAGTCGCTGGCACCGTCGTTGTCGGTGACGGTCAGGGTGACCGAGTAGCTGCCGTCGGCCGCGAAGCTGTGGCTGGCGGACGCGCCGCTGGCGCCGTTGCCATCACCGAAGTTCCAGCTGTAGCTGGCGATGCTGCCATCGGAATCCGAGCTGCCGGAACCATCGAAGCTGCAGGCCAGTTCGTTGCAGCTGAAGCTGAAGGCTGCCGTCGGCGCCGCATTCGGGTCCGGATCGGGACCACCGCCACCCAGAGCGTCAATGGCCGCCTGCGCCTGGACCAGACCGAAGCCGAAGTCGTTGTCGCGACCCGGCGTGCCCAGATCCAGGGCGGTGGACGTCAGCAGCTGACGAATCTCGGGAACGGTCATGTCCGGGGCGTAGCTCCAGACCAGGGCTGCGACAGCGGCCACGTGCGGGGTCGCCATCGAGGTGCCGTTGTAGGAGTCATAGCCATCGGCCGGCGCGGTGTAGACCGTCGACACGAAGGCCGAGGCGCCCAGCTGGTTGGCGACCAGGCTCTGACCGTCGGCCTGGCTCATGCTGACCGCCGGAATCGACGAGCAGGCACTGTTCGGGTTGCCCTTGCAATCCAGCAGGCCGCCGAATCCGCCCGGCTCGTTGTTATAGACGATGGCCGCGACGCCGCCACCGGCCTCGACGGCGGAGACCTTCTCGCTGAAGCTGACGCTACCGCGCTCGCAGAGCACGACCTGACCGGACCAGTTGCCGGCCGAGGTGCACAGGCCGCCATCGACCAGGCCACCGCTGGCGGTAGTCTGCGCCGAACGATCCATCGCCGAGACGGTGTAGTCGCGATCGACGTTCACGGTCGCTGCGGTGTAGGGGACCGTGCTGATCACGTCCACGCCCGGCGCGGCCAATTCCACCTGGCTGTTGCGCTGGGAGAAGCTGCCGAGGTTGCCGTTGACGTCGATGGCGCCCACGGAAACCACGGCGTCGTAGGAGGCCGGATAGCTCATCTGGGTCGTGCCGTCATTGCCGGCAGCCGCGATGGACAGGATGCCCTGATCGGCCAGGTCCTGGAAGGCCTGGGCCGCAGCCGAGGTGGCACCGCCACCGCCGAGGGACATGTTGATGACCGTGGCACCGGCGTCGCGACACTCGTAGGCGGCGGCGATCAGATCGGAGTTGTAGCTCCAGCCACAGGAACCGGAGGTCCAGTTGTCGTCACCGAAGACCTTGACGATATGCAGGGCGATATTGCCGCTGGGCATCACCCCGACCACGCCCGAGCCGTTGGCCAGGGCCGCGATGGTGCCGGCCACGTGCGTGCCGTGACCGCAGGAATCGATGAACGGGTCGCCGCTGCCGGCGAGGAAATCACCGGTCACGTTGGTCGACTGGAGATCGGAGTGCCCGATCTGGTAACCGGAATCGATGATGCAGACCTTCTGGTTGCCGACAAAGGCATCGCTGACCAGATCGGCTTGAACCATCGGAATACCGAAGGGAACCTGATCGGCCATCGGGTAGACGCGCTCGTCCACTTCGACGTTGACGACGTTCGGATTGTTGCTCAGGGCCTCGAGGGCCTGGCTCGGAATGGTGATGGCCACGGCATTGATGCTGTGCTGGGTGAGATCACGCTCGATGCGGCCACCGGCGGCCTGGATGGCGGCCTTGCCATTGCCAGCAGCGCCGGGTGCGAACTGGACAATGTAGCGGTTGTCTTCGGCCACGGCGGACATGGCAGAGGCCAGACCGACAGCACCGATGAGTGCGCCGGCCAGAAGTTTGGAAACGGTCATGTAGAACTACCCTCTTTGGTCTGGGATTGGAAAGAGCATGCGTCCGAGACCACCCGGTCCCCCCGAGTCTTCGGTCGCATGGCAATGGGCAAACGAATGGCGGCCGCGAGAGCGCGGTCGATTCGAGTGTCCGGGGTGGGGAAAATCAATTGCAAGATATGGCTTGTATGACTTCTGGTACTGTTGTTTCGAACATGCTTATGTTCGGATTGATCTTTTCAGTCTGAACACGAAATGTGCTACGTGTCAAGGTTTCGTGACGAAAAACTGCATGGCACCACAAGTCAGGCTCAAGCCGCCGTCTTCACAAGCAGCACACAGAATCTGCACAAGCTCTTGATTTTTAATTGACTTCTTCTCCATGGGGACCGCAGCAGACTCTACGCTCGCTGCTTGCCAGCGTTTCACTTTCCCTAGGAGTTGTTCATGTTCATTCGCAAAGCTTTTTTCACTCTGGCCCTGATTCTGGTGGCGATCAGCCCCTTCGCGAGCGCTGACCATCACGGCGGCTCGATGAAGAAGAACATCGTTGAAACCGCCGTCAGTGCCGGCAACTTCAACACCTTGGTCGCGGCCGTGCAGGCTGCAGGCCTGGTCGACACCCTGTCAGGCGAAGGCCCGTTCACGGTCTTCGCGCCCACCGACGAAGCCTTCGCCAAGATCCCCGCTGATGATCTGCAGGCCATCCTGGCCGATACCGAACTGCTGACCTCGATCCTCACCTATCACGTTGTCGCCGGGAAGGTCATGGCCTCGGACGTGGTCAACCTGGACAGCGCCACCACCGTGCAGGGGTCGGACGTGGACATCGAAGTGACCGACGAAGGCGTCAAGATCGACGGCGCCCTGGTCACCGTCACGGACATCGAAACCAGCAATGGCGTCATCCACGTGATCGATACCGTCATCACGCCTTGATCGCCTGACCGATCAGGTGTTTCGAGCGGCCCGCCTCGGCGGGCCGCTTTCTTTTTGATTAAAGTCTTCCCTATGCCGATTCGATTCCAGAACCGCTACGCCGAATTGCCGGACGTCTTCCGGGCTCGCGTCGATCCCACACCGGTGGCCGATCCGGAATGGGTCGCGTTCAATCGTTCACTGGCCGAGGAACTCGGTCTGGATGCGAACTGGCTTGCCGGGCCCGACGGCCTGGCCATGCTGTCCGGCAATGCGCGGCACCGCAGCAGCCTGCCCGTTGCCCAGGCCTATGCCGGGCACCAGTTCGCGAACTGGGTCCCTCGGCTTGGCGACGGCCGCGCACTGCTTCTCGGTGAGGTCGAAACGCCGAGAGGCCGACTGGTCGATCTGCAGCTGAAGGGCTCGGGACCCACGCCGTTCTCCCGAGGGGGTGACGGGCGCTCCTCCATCGGGCCTGCCGTGCGCGAGTACCTGGCCACCGAGACCATGGCCGCCCTCGGCATCCCGACCACGCGCGCCTTGTCGGTGATCTCGACCGGTGAGATGGTGATGCGGGAGCGGCCCGAACCCGGCGGCGTGATGTGCCGGGTGGCCTCTAGCCACGTGCGCATCGGCAGCTTCGAATACCTGGCTCGCAACGGCCTGGGCGAACAGGTGCAGACCCTGGCCGACTTCATCATCGACCGCCATGATCCCGATCTGGCCGGCCAGGCCGATCGCTACCAACGGCTGTTCGACCGGGTGGTGTCTCGCACGATGACCCTGGTCGCCCAGTGGATGTCGGTGGGTTTCGTGCATGGGGTGATGAACACCGACAATATGGCCCTGTCCGGCGAAACCCTTGACTACGGCCCCTTCGGCTTCCTCGACCGCTTCCACCCCGACACGGCCTTCAGCTACATCGACCGCCGAGGCCGCTACGCCTGGGGACGACAACCCACGATCGCGCACTGGAACCTGGCCCGCCTGGCCGAATGCCTGCTGCCCCTGTTCGATGCGGATCCCAATCGGGCGCTGGAGTTCGCCAACGAACGCCTCCAGCGAATCCCTCGAGAATTCGATAAGGCCTTCCATGCCCGCCTGCGCGCCAAGATCGGCCTGCGGGAAGCCTCGAGTGGCAACGATGCCCTCGCCCTGGACCTGCTCGATCGAATGGCCGGGCAGGAGGCCGACATGACCCTGCTGTTCCGCGCTCTGACCGATCTCGACCTGGAGCCCGGCGAAGCCGACCTGAAGGCCAGACAGTGGTTCCGGGATCCCGAGAGCTTCGACCTCTGGGCCAGGGATTGGCGCCAGGCACTGCGCGCCGAAGGCGGCGATCACGCCGCTCGCCGGCAGGCCATGAAGCAGGTCAACCCGGCCTTCATCCTGCGCAACCACCTGGCGCAACGCGTCGCCGACGCCGCCGTCGAAGACCTGGATTTCGCACCGCTCCACGAGATGCTGAAGGTCTTCGCCCGCCCCTATGAGGACCAGCCCGAGCACGCGCATTACCAGAGGCCGCCGAAGGCCGAAGAAGTGGTGGCGAATACCTTTTGTGGCACTTGAAGGGGTGGGGTTTGCGGCTGGCGCCGCGGGGTGTCTGGCTCGCAGGCGGCGCCTGCATCGCCAAAGGCCGCAAGCTGGCGCTTGCCCCGCTTCGCGGGAACGTCAAAGGCTTCCGCCCCGCTTCGCTGAGGGCGGGTTCCTTTTGGCAGATGATCCAAAAGGAACCAAAAGATCTGACGCCCATGAAGTCGCCGGGCTTCGCCCGGTCCCCTGCGATGCTCGGTCCAGGCGGGCGTCGCCGAACTCGCTCCGTTCGCTGCGCTCTCTCCACTCAGACATCGCGGCGACGCTGATCCGCCTGGCCCTGCGCTTCTCGGCGACTCCAACGGCTAAGGCAAGATCAAAGGCAAAAGCACACAGAGCATCACGGGCGGACGGATACGCTCACGGACTTTCTCCGCTTCGTGCAAATCGCCACATCGCTTCCAGCTGCACTTCGCTCGACCCAAACGGACTAGAGCGAGCGAAGCGATGCTCCGACTGGTGTTGATTTTGATCTTGCCTTAGGCGTTGGAGACGCCGAGAAGCGCAGGCCGGGTCGGAAAAAGCGGTTTCGCATGTCTGAGCGAAGCGAGTTCGAAACCGCCCGACCCGGCTGAGCATCGCAGGGGACCCAGCGCGGCCTTTTGCGCTGGGCGGCTTCATGGCCGTCAGAACTTTTGGTTTCTTTTGGTTCGTCTGCCAAAAGAAACTCGCCCCGCAAGCGAAGCGGGGGCGAAAGCCTTTGACTTTGACTTCCCGCGCAGCGGGCAGGCGACAGCCTGCTTGAAGAGCAATGCAGGCGCAGCCTGCGAGCCACACCAACCCGGGCGCCAGCCCGAAAACCTACATCCCTCGAAATCTCGACCGCGCCGAATCACTGACCGGCAGGGCTTCCGCATGCCCGCGCAAACGGGCATGCCAGCGCCCCAGTTCGTCCTTTTCGATGTGGGAGACGGCGGGTGCCGCCACCAGCACCGAGCGGTGGATGCGCCAGAAGTGCTCCGGATCGAGGCGATCTTCCAGTTCCTTTAGGCTCATGCGGACCAGCGCTTCTTCTTCGGCGGTCACGACACGGACGTACTTGTCGCTGGCGCGGAAGAAGAGCACGTCTTCGACGGCCAGCAGACGAACCGTGTCACCCTGGGTGGCCGTGATCCATTTCAGGCGCTCGACCGCGGGCTGTCCGAGACGCTCATCGAGGGAGGCGAGCAGGGCGCCGATATCGGGAGGCGCCGCGTTCAGGCGCGCACGCAGGCGCTGGATGGTGGCGGCCAGGCGATCGGCGGTGACCGGCTTGAGCAGGTAGTCCAGGGCGCCGGCCTCGAAGGCCTGGATCGCGTACTGCTCGTAGGCCGTGGTCAGCACGACGTGGGCCCGGCCGCTGGCCGAGCGGGCCACATCGATGCCGCTGGCGCCCGGCATCCGGATGTCCAGGAAGAGCACCTGGGGTTTGTCACGCTCGAGCGCCGCCAGGGCCGAGTCGCCGTCGCCGCAGGCGGCAACCAGTTCGGCCTCGGGCCAGAGGGCGTCGATCAGAGCGATGAGATGCTCGCGCTGGGCGCGCTCGTCTTCGGCGATCAGGATTCGTACCGGGCTCATGACGGGCTCTCCATCGGCAGTTCGATGCTGGCCCTCACGCCGCCGCCCGGACGGGATTCGAGGCGAAGACGGGCCGCATCCCCATAGCGCAGGCGCAGCTGTTCATGCACATTGCTCAGACCGACACCGTGGCCGACCGTGTGACCCAGGCCGACGCCGCTGTCGATCACCTCGACACGCAGGCGATCGCCGCTCTCCGTCAAGGCTTCGACCCGAATGATCACCTCGCCACCCTCGGGCTTGGGTTCGAGACCGTGCTTGATCGCGTTCTCCACCAGCGAAAGCAGGAGAAACGGAGGGAAGGCGACGGGGTTCAGCGCTTCCTCCATGTCGATGCGACAGGACAGGCGCTCGCCCATACGACCACGCATGACATCGAGGTAGTGCCGACAGAGTTCGACTTGCTCGACCAGGGTGCTTGCAGCCGAGGCACTGCCATCGCGCAGGCGCGGTATGGCCGATCGCAGATAGTCGCAGAGCGCATCCAGGGTCTGCTCGGCCTGATCCGGCGAACGCCGCAGCTCCGATCGGATACTGGCCAGGGTGTTGAACAGGAAGTGCGGCTCGACCTGTGCCTGCAGGACCGCGAGCTGCTGATCGGTCGCCAGCTTGTCGGCGCGTAGATCGGCCAGGGCCTGCTGCTGACGGAACTCGGCCAGGCGCCGCCCCTCGCTCAGGTAGGCCCGCAGCGCCAGGCCGCCGCCAATCAGGGAGTACAGGACCAGCAGGACCAGCCAGTTGAGCAGCAGTGCGCTACCGCTCATCTCACGGTCGAAGCGCTCGCCCGTGATCGCCATGATCCGGCCCGAGGACCAGCTGTCGGCCAGGAAGGCCAGCACCAGGCCGACCAACAGTGCCAGCAGCACGCCGCCCTGCTCGAAGCGCGGCGTCGGCAGGCCATGGCGAACACCCGCCGCCAGCAGCGGTCCGGCGTTGACCATCACGGCGAAACCGAGAACGAAGACCAGGCTCAACTCCGTGGCCTCCGAGGCACTGCCGCCGGCGGCATAGTGTCCCAGTCCCGACAGCGCGCCCCAGGCCAGGATGAACAGGCCGATGAACAGCGCCCGCCGCCAGACCCAGGGCCAGGAGAAGACCGGGTAGCGGCGGTAGGCCAGCCACCAGCCCGGCCTGCCGGCGGCGACTTCCGCCGGCAGATGCTGATTGAGGTCGAAGGAATCCATGGCCATCAGTCAAGCATAGGTTACTGACGGCGACCATCGAGGCTCAATGGCCCCTGCTGAAAATCCAGACCGACGACCTGTCCAGCGGCATCGCGTTCGAATTCGATGCTCAGGTCCAGATCCGCCTGCACGAAGCGCCCTTCACCCTCGGAGCTCAGGGGAATGCGCGGCTGGACCTGACCCCCGACGCTGGCCTGGATCAGCAGTTCACCCTGATCGACGGTGAAATCCAGAGTGAAGTCACCCAAGAAGGGCTCGTCGCCCTGATAGAGGCCGTAGCGACCGACATAATGCTCCAGCACTTCGCCTTCGGCAGCCAGGGCCGGACGCTGTGGCGAAGCCAGGGGGTAGTCGGGATCGATCAGATGGAAGGCCAGATCCGCCAGGCTGTTCTGCATCAGCATGCTCGTGTCCATCAGGATCAGGGACGCTCGCTCGTGCCCGGGATCCACGACAGCGAAACTCGAGAAGCCACCCGTGCCGCCGTCATGGGCGAGGACCTGCCCATCACCGAGCGGGAGATGCAACCAGCCATAGCCGACGGTCTGTCCGCCGACCTCGATCAGAGCCTGCTGCGAACGCTCGAGCGCCGCTGCCAGCTCGCTGCCTTCGGGTCGAAGCAGGGCGACCAGCCACTTGGCCATGTCCGCCGGCGTGGAGCGGATCGCGCCAACGCCACCGAGATCGCCATCGAAGTCCCAGTTCGGCACCGCCTCGCCACTGGCGTCATGGCCCTGCACCGTGGGGCCGCTCAGGCCCGTGTCTTCCATGCCCAACGGGCCGAAGACATGCCGATCGAAGAGCGCCTCCAGCCCCTGGCCGGTCAGATCGACCAGGGCCTGTGCCAGCAGCATGGCGCCGAAGTTGGAGTAGGCAAAGGCCTCGCCCGGCTTCGCCTCGAGCTCGGTGTTCGCCAGCGCCTCCAGCAAGGCGGATCGATCGAAGCCGTCGTAAGGATTGCTCATGTCCGCCGGAACAAAGCCCGTCGGCAGACGCGGCAGGCCCGAGGTATGGGTCAGCAGATGACGAAGACGGATCGGTGCCTCGGAGTCACCGGGAATCGTCTGTTCCGCCCAGATCTCGGCCACGGGCTGGTCAAGATCGAGCTCGCCACGCTCGACCAGCACGGCGACCAGCAGCCCCTGCAGGGCCTTGGAGATGGAGCCGATCTCGAAGCGCGACCGCGCGTCGAGCTCCCGATCAACGCCTGCGTCGGCGCAGCTCGCGGCATGCTCGACCTCATCCTGGATACGAGTCGCCACGAGACAGACGCCGGAGCGATCGCCAGCAATTCTCTGGTCGACCGCGTCCGTCCAGTTTGCGGCCGATGGCGCTGAAAAGAATGCTGAAGCCAGCAGGATCGTGACAGAAAGCGCGCTTTTATGTTGCATGGTCGATGTCCTGAATTTGGAACGAGCCTGCAGTCTGCCGCAGCGGCGGGTCGGACGCTGACCATCGCGATGAACCCCGGCTCAGGCACGACGAAGAGCTCGAATCGCGTCTTGAACGGCTCCTCGACGTCCAGCATTGCTCTGCTTCGACACCGATCCGGGCAAGTACGGACCCGGGTCGCGTAATTAGCAGGAATTGATATGCCTGAAATACGCTAAGTTTCATACTCTTGATATTGACAGCCTTTGCCGGCTTAGCTATGTTTTTCCGCGGCGCCACCAGGGGGACTTGTTGATCACTGACAACTGGAGGCTTTCCCATGTCCATGAACGTTGCATTATTGCGGGGCGCATGTGCTCTGATGTTCCTGTTGCTCGCCACACCCGCCGCGTTGGCTTGTGAGAATCAGATTCAGTCCACAAGCCCGAACGTCGCCGAGTATGTCTACAACCCCAACTCCGGCGTCTGGGAACGCGAGAGCGCCTGGTACGATCCCAGCTACAGCACCTACGTTCCCGGCCCGGACGACTACGTCATGACCGGCGTCAACTTTGCCGAAGCACCGGCGGCCAGCGGGACCGATGGCGCGCGTCGGCAAGGCCGGGATGCGGGCAGCAAGGAGGCAATCAGCTGCGGCGGTGATCCGATCGAGCTGCCGCCGATGACCGTGGTCGCCCCGTCTCCGGGCCCCTCCTTCGGCTGGCCGCGCTTTCGCCGCATCATGATCGGCGGCGGTGGTGGTGGCGGCGGTGGCGGCGGCGGGACCGTCGTCCACAGCCGAACCGAAGCCGGCATCGTTCCTCCTGCGCTGGACAATCCGGTAGACGCGACCTGCAACTCGGACACGACGACGCGCTTTCTGCATGCCCGCTACGACATCTCCAGGATGACCTTGACGTCCCGGAATCGGGTCATGCACAACCGTACGGCGATTCGCGTAACCTACTCCGACGGCAGCAGCGAGCGCTGGCCGGTCCTGTCGCCCTACAGTTCACCCTTCATCCACGACAACCCCGTCCCGGGCTCCCTGAGAGGCTGCTGATAGGGGCTGCCGAGGCTGACCATCCAGATCCTCAAGAAGCGAGTTGACAGGGAATCATGCGATACCTCAGTGCTGCAGTTTTTGGCCTGGCCGTCTTCGGAATCGGGATATGGGCCTGGCTTGACCGGACCCAACCGACGATTCAACCCGTTGACGCTGCGGTCGAATCGGAGGCATCGTCCCTCGCCCCGAAATCGGAGGCGAACGATTCACCTGCACCGCCTTCACGGATCGAGGTCGATGCATCCGGGGCCGCCGAAACGGTGGCCCCGGATCCAGTAAGGCCCATCGTTTACGAAGAAACGCTGGCGGCCACATTGGAGCGCCAACTTGACGCCGATGGTGAACTGTCGCCGCAAGCCAGGCACCTCTATTCGCAGTGGCTGGAGCCCTGTTTCCGTGCCGTACAGATCGAAGGCATGAGCGAGGCGGCCAGAACGCAACTCGGCCTGCGCGGCCCCGTTCTCGCCGAGGCCGCCGAGTTCTGTGCCGAAGCACTTCCTCCCGGCCTCGACCCGGCGGATGCGATCGACGCAACCGCAATGCAGTCACTCTCGGAAGACTACCTCTTCGAAGGCTCGCTGTTCTCGACCAGCGACGCGCTACAGGCCACGTCCGAGTCGATCTCGGTCGATGCAGCTAGCCGGGATGCGCTGAACATTCTCGGCAGCAGCGTGGATGAGGGCGCCATGCTGGCGGCGCTGGATTTTCTGGTGACGAATGAAGAAGTCGACCCACCCTATGCTGATTACCCGGCGACTCGATTCATGTACGACCCCGTACTCCAGGGCACGGTGGTCACGGCCCTGCTTTGCGACCGGATCGGCGGCTGCTACGGACAACACCCCCTGACCCTTCGCCACTGTATCGCCAGCCGTCACGGCTGCCTGGCCCCGTCCGACTACTTCGATGCCGTACGCCAGACCACCCCGCCGCTCGAGTACGAGGCCTTTCTGTCCCTCTACCAACAGATTCACCGGCGCATCAGCCAGGTCCGACGCCCCTGAATAGCAGCGGACAACTGCAGATTACTTCAAGTCGGCCGCCGCATTCAGGCGATCACTGGTCAGCGCGATCTCCAGGCGTTTGAGCTCCCGCGCGGTCCAGTTGCGGTCGCGCTCGAGGTTCATCTCGAGGAAGAACCAGAGTTTGAGCAATCCGAGACCGTTGAAGGCGGCCACGGCAATCAGCCCGCAGAACAGAAGCTGCTCCAGGTCGCCTGCGGTAAAGACCTGGAACAACGCCCGAATACGCCGGCATCTGCTGTGCTGACATCTCCAGGCTCGGCGTCACGTCGTGCGAGTTCTTGGCGAATCTTGTCGTCGATGTTCATAGCGATCTCCTTCGATCGAGTCTTTCAGTTGCTGCCGCGACCGTAGAACAGCTCCAGCGTTTCCCGCTCCAGCATGGGCAGGGCCTGCATGGCGGTCCGGAGACTAGAGAGACAGGTCGACATCGAGCGCTTCTGCTGCCGGAACTGCGGATTCAACCAGCTCGTCGATCGAGGTCTCGGGCATCAGTATCCAGCACAGAGCGTTGGGCTCGTAGCGAATGTCCCAACCATCGGAGCGGACGAAGGGCGGAGAACGCGCCGCGAGCAGCTGGCTCAGGCTTCGTCTGAGGCTTCCAGGCGTCGGATGCGAAGGCGAAGCAGGAAGGTGACGAGGCTCTCGGCGACCGTGCCGAGGCCCGCGATGACCATCGCGATCAGCGCGGTCTGCCGATCGATCTCGATAGGGAATAGATCATCACCGGTGAAGTAGGCCAGCGCCGACAGGGCCAGGACGATGGCCAATAGACCACCGATGATCTGCGCGACGATGAGCTTGATCTTCAGCGATCGAAGCTGCGCTTGCTGATCGAGCGGCCCGATCGGGCGACGGAAGTCTTTCATGGGTGTTGCAGCCGAAGAATGGTCCTGCACAAGGATACTTGGAAATCCCAGCCGGAAATCCCAGCCGGAAAGCCCGACCGGAAGGCTCGCCGGCACCGTCCTCTCTTGACCGGCCAGTGTCCCCTGGGGGATGCTGGGGACTTGATCTATGGAGGGGGGAGACCCAATGCGCTGCAAGACTCGATTCCCGGCCATCGCGATTGCGCTGATCGCCGCCGTCCTTTCCGTCCCGTCCGCCCTGGCGCAGACGGTCACCAAGACCTACGATCCGGCCGGACTGATCAGCGTCGATGGCAACGGCACTTATGGCCTGACCCTGCCCGGCGTGGACTTCACGGCCGCCGACTTCCCCCCGGGCAGCGTGATCACCGACGTCGACGTCTCCGTCGTCTGGTTCAAGACCGACGGCAGCTGCAACACGCCGGGCACCGGCAACTCCTTCCATGACGAAACCAATTTCCGCATCGACGGACCCGGCAGCAACCAGATCCTGGCGCCCCCGGGCACCTGGTCGGGCGCCACTTCGATCGACTGCTGCGTCACCACCGATTTCGACCAATCCGCGGCGGCCATTCCCAGCGGCGTGCCGACCACCGGGACCTTTCTGCCCAACGGTGGCGATCTGAATGCCTACCTCGGCCTCGATGGCGTCTCCAGCTGGAGCCTGAGCGTGGGAGACACCGGCACTGGTGATCCCCTGTGCATCGACAGCTACTCGGTGACCGTGACCGCCGAGGTCCCCAGCTTCGACATGGGCAACACCGACATCAACACCTGCACCGGGACCTTCTACGACGATGGCGGCACCGCCAACTACAGCAACAATCAACAGCTGGAGATGCTGGTCTGCTCCGACAACGGCGGCCCGATCCAGATGGATTTCAGCAGCTTCAATATCGAGGCCGGCTTCGATGGGCTCTGGATCTGGGATGGCGCGGATCGCAGCACGGCACCACCTGCAAACACCCTGGAAGACCCGACCCTGCCCCCCGGCAACGTCCTGTTCGACGGCGCGACCGGTTCCGCCTGGTCGACCTGGTGGGGCACCAACAACCCCGGCACCCTGATCGGCACCTCCGGCTGCCTGGGTTTCTATTTCTCCAGCGACGGCAGCGTCACCGCGCCCGGCTGGGAGGCAGCGATCAGCTGCCCGGCCGTCGACTATGGCGATGCACCCGACAGCCCAGGTGGTGCGGCCACCGGCAATCCCTACCCGTCCTTGATCGAGCACGACGGCGCCGGTCACATCGACGCCGGCCCGTTCCTGGGCGCGCTGCGCGATAGCGAAGCCGATGGACAGCCCGATGCCACGGCCACCGGTGACGACCTCGGCGGCAGCGATGACGAGGACGGCGTCGTGTTCACCACGCCGCTGGTGGCTGGGCAGGGCGCGACCGTGGACATCACGGCCAGCGGCGCCGGCCTGCTCAATGCCTGGATCGACTTCAACGGCAACGGCAGCTGGGCCGACCCGGGCGAACAGATCTTCACGGACCTGGCGCTGGTGGCCGGTGCCAACAACGGCCTGGGCTTCAGCGTCCCTGTCGTTGCGGCCCTGCCCCAGACCTTCGCGCGTTTCCGCTTCAGCCAGGCCGGCGGCCTGAGCTACGACGGCATCGCCGTCGACGGCGAGGTCGAAGACTATGAAGTCAGCATCGGCGCGTGCTCGACCACGGTCAGCAACACCAATGACACCGGACCCGGCTCCCTGCGCGATGCGATCAGCTGCGCCAACCTGACGCCCGGGCTCGACACGATCGACTTCGATATCGCCGGTCCCTTGCCGTACGTGATCCAGCCGGCGAGCGCACTGCCGACGATCACCGAGACGATCATCATCGACGGGACGACCGAGCCCGACTTCACTACCGTGCCGATCGTCATTCTGGCTGGCACGATGGCCGGTGCCGGCGCCAGCGGCCTGAGCATCAATGGCGACGGCAGCCAGATCCGTGGCATTATGATCGCCAACTTCGACGGCCCGGGCATCGAGATCGTCGGCAGCGACAATCTCATCGGTGGACTGAGTCCGACCGATTTCAACTTCTTCAGCGGCAACGCGACTGGCGTTCAGCTCAATGGCCCCGGCAACGGCAATCGGATTCTCGGTAGCCGCTTTTCCCAGAACGTGGGGCTCGGCATCGATATCGCGCCGGTCGGCGTCAACGCCAACGACGTGGACGACGCAGACGGCGGGCCCAACCGCCGCCAGAACTTCCCGGACATCTCGGCCGCGATCCTCGCCGGCCCGAACCTGGAGCTGAGCTACTCGGTCCCGAGCATCGCGCCCAATTCCGCCTTCCCGATCCGGGTCGAGTTCTTCATCGCCGATGCCGATGGGCTGGAAGGCAACTTCTTCCTCGGCAGCGACAGCTACGCGGAGGGCAGCAGCCCGACCGTCGTCCTGCCGGCCCTTAGCGCCGTACCCGGTGACTTCATCGTTGCCACGGCCACCGACGCCGATGGCAACACCTCGGAGTTCTCGGCCGCCGCGGTCGTGGTCGACCCGGCCGTCGACCTGGCGATCACCAAGACCGACGGGGTGAGCAGCGTCGTGCCGGGACTGAGCACGACCTACACCATCAGCGTCAGCAATCTGAGCGCTTTCGATGCGATCGGCGCCAACGTCAGCGACAGCTTCCCGGCAGGCACCAGCTGCAGCTGGACCTGCGTGGCCAGCGCCGGCAGTGCTTGCACGGCGGGGCCGGTGGCCGGCAACATCAACGACACCGTCGATCTCCTGGCCGGCGGCTTGCTGACCTACACCGCGACCTGCGGCATCGCCGCGAGCGCGACGGGAACCCTCGTCAATACGGCCACCGTGACGGTGCCGGTCGGGATCAATGACCCCGTCCCGGGCAACAACAATGCCACCGACACCAATACCCTGAACCCGCAGGCCGACCTGTTCGCCACCAAGAGCGATGGCCAGACCGAGGCCACGCCGGGCGAATCGGTGACCTACAGCATCGGCGTGAGCAATGTCGGACCTTCCGATGCGCCGGGCAGCCTGGTCACCGACACCGCCCCGGCCGCCTGTACCGCCTTCGACTGGACCTGCGTGGCCAGCGGGGGCGGCAGCTGCACGGCGGCCGGATCCGGCAGCATTTCCGACACCGTCGATCTCCCGGTCGGCGCCTCGCTGAGCTACTCGGCCACCTGCACCATCGACCCGGCCGCCACCGGAACGCTCGACAACACGGTCAGTGTCGCCACCGCAGCGGGCATCACCGAAGTGAACGGCACCGACAACAGCTCGACGGACAGCGACACGCTCGGCGCCAGCAGCGATCTGTCGATCAGCAAGCTCGCCCAGGGGGTTCCGGACCCGATCCTGATCGGCTCGACCTTCAGCTACCTGATCAGCGCCGACAACGCCGGCCCCTCGGATGCCACCAACGTCGTGGTCCTCGACAGCCTGCCGGCCGGCCTGGACTACGTCTCCGACGATTGCGGTGCGAGCTTCTCGGCACCGGACTGGACCTGGACCATCGGCAACCTGGCCTCGGGCGATTCGGCCAGCTGCACCCTCGAGGTCAGCGTGAGCGCCCTGGGCGCGATCAGCAACACGGTCAGCATCTCCAGCGACAGCAATGACCCCGATGGCGCCAACAACGCCGACACCGCGGTCCTCATCGGTGCCCAGGCCACCGACGTCGGCATCACCTTGACGAGCGATGCCAGCCCCGACCTGGGCCCGGGTGACAGCTTCACCTACACGGTCACCGGCACCAACAACGGGCCCGGCACGGCCACGGGCCTGGATTTCACCCTGGTCCTGTCGGCGAGAACCTCGTTCGTCTCGAGCACCTGCGGCGCCGTCCTGAGTGGTGACACGCTCAGCTGGAGCGTGGCCAGCCTGGCCGAGTTCGATTCGACCAGCTGCGAGATCACGGTGCTGGTGACCGGCGCGGGCACCATCCTGGCCACGGCCAGCGTCGCCACCGAGACGGCCGATCCGGATCCGGTCAACAACAGCGGCGAGCTGATCTTCGGCATTGCGGGCATTCCGGTGCCGATCTTCGGACCCCTGGGCCTGCTGCTGCTCATGCTGCTCAGCCTCGGCGTCGGCGTACTGGTCCTTCGGCGGAGCTGACCGCACTCGAACCAAGGCGGCCAGATGCCTGCTGGCCGCCATGCGGGCCCTGACCCGACAGCGATGCCGCGGCTGAGGATCGTGGCGGCGGATTGACCGAGCAAGGTCGCCCGGCCTGGAGTGAAGCTCGACGGCGACAAGCCGCGTCGATCTTCAGCGCCTTTCGAACGGCCAGCCGGCCCCGGTCCGTCTCGCGGACCGAAGGCCAGGCCGCGCTTCAGGGCTCGAAGCGATCATCGAAGGCACTGTCGGTGGCCAGCCGGTCGCTGGCGCTGTTGTTGGACACCTCGTCCTCGAGCACATCGCCCGGGGCCGAGACCTCGGCCACATTGAACAGCACATGCTGCTCGCCCACCGCCGCGACGGCGCTGAGCAGGAACGTGACCTGTCCACCGGGCTGAAGGTCGACCAGTTCATCGATGGATCCGAATCCATCCATCGCACAGACCGACCCTGCCGAAGGCATGCAGACCCAGGACGCATCCACCAGTTCGGCGGGGAGCAGATTGGTGACGCGCGCACTGCTGACGGCCACCGGCCCCTGATTGATGACCGTGATCACATAGCTCAGCCCGGCACCGGGCTCGAGAACGGCTGCATCGCTACTGATGCTGATCGAAAGATCGATGATCGTCCGGCAGTCGACCTGAACGTTATCGATCGGTGTCATCCCGGCCTGCCCGGACTCGTTCGTCACTTCACAGCGCTGCGCTGGCTCGCTCGGATCGGTGGCCACGGTGACCTCGTAGCTATCGCCGAAGGGAACGACCGAGCCGAAAACGAAGGGACCATCGCCGCTGACGAGCAGATCGTCGCCGCCGTTGTTCTGAAGCCTCAGGCCGGTGCCTACCAGCCCCGTCACGGCACCCCCGACGGTCGCTCCATTGACGATCGAATAGGTCTCGTCGATGGCCGGCTCCACCGTGCCCAGGAAGTTGCCGACGGTATCGCGGACGTCCTGGCTGAAGGACAGGTTCAGGCCAACGGTGCCGTTCAGATCAGCCAGGTCACCCCCGGAGAGCGTGATCTGATAGGTGCTGGCGTTGACGGGCATGAAGCTGCCCACCGCAGTCGTCCCGACGATGTCGAAATCGTCGATCGAGATGCTGGTGACCGCCTCGCTGAAGGAGAGCTCGAAGACGAGCACGTCGGCATCGGTCTGTTCATCACTCGGAGAGAAGCGCACGAAGCCGTTCAGGATCGGCGCCGTGTGGTCGAGCGTATAGGACTGATTCGCGCCGATGGGCGTGGTGTCGTCGAGGGGGTTGCCTGCCGGATCCTGGATGTCCTGCCCGACCGCGAAGCCGAGCGACACGACACCATCGACGCTGGCCATGTCACCCCCGGACACGGTCACGTCCGCTTCCTGGGCGCTCAGCTGACCGATGCTGACCGTGCCCGTCGTGCCCGACACCAGAAAATCATCGGCCGTCACGTTCTCGACGACTTCCGTGAAGCGAACCCGCCAGGTAACGCTCGCGACGTTGGTGAATTCGTTCGACGGTGACAGACGAAGAATGGATTCCACCCCCGGGGGGGTCGCATCGATGACGGCATGCGCCAGGTCAACGCGGATCCGGGGCCGAACCAGACCTGAAGGCGATTCGGTCACGGGCACACCGGTCGATGCCAGCGCCGCCTCGATCTGGTCCACGGATGCGTTGGGGTGGGCAGACTTCAGCAGCGCGATGGCCCCGGCCACATGCGGCGTCGCCATCGAGGTCCCACTGATCGATCGCGCACGGCCGGGCAGGGTATCGTCGATCGTCGGCTCGGCGGAATTGATCGCCACGCCCGGCGCCAGCAGATCGATCATGGTCGCCGAGTTCGAGAAGCTGGCCACCACGTCCGAATCGTTCGTGGCCCCGACGGTGATGGCGGGCTCGATGCAACCGGGTGCACCCACGGCATTGTTGAAGCCACTGTTGCCGGAGGCGATGGCAGTGGCCACGCCCAGGTCACGGAGGTTGCTGATGACGCCGAAGCGCGGGTCGGTGTTGCAGTAGCCCGTGTACTGTCCACCGCCGAGACTCATGTTGGCGGAGGCCAGACTCAGGCTGGCACGGTTGATCAGCAGCCAATCCAGGGCCGCGATCTGATCACTCGTGTAGGACAGGGCGCATGGGGTCGAAAGGCCGAAGCCGGCGCACAGGCTGTCGAAACGGGAGAAGACCTGAACGGCCACGATGCCCGCCGATGGCGCGACGCCGATCAGGGTCGCACCGCCCACCGGATCGACGAAGGCAGCACCCGCCGCAATGCCGGCCACGTGCGTGCCATGGCCACAGCCGCCGATCGGCGTCGTCGAATCACCTGAATAGGCGCAGTCATCGCCCGCATCCGGGGTGGTGAGGTCTTCTTCTGCCGCCCCGGGGCACAGACTGATGGATTGTTCATCCACATTGCTCGAGAAGCAGACCGATTCGATGATGCGACCGGCAAACATCGGGTGTTCATGATCGACCCCGGTATCGAGGATGGCGGTGCTCACGCCCGCACCGGTCAGACCGGCGCTGTGCAAGGCGCTGGCCCCGATCAGGGGCATGGTGCCATCGCTCGCCGGAGCCACGAGGTCATCGAGCACGATCGAGGTCACGGCAGGATCGGCGAGCAGTGCGGAAATTTCCGCGCCGTTCAGAAGCATCGACACCAACGGCACGCTCCGGAAGCGGCGGCGTAGCCGCGATTCCGTCGCCGACGCGGTCTCGAGCTCGGCAATCGGCCGGTTCAGCGCGCGCTCGATGATCGCGTCCTGGCGCGCCAGGCGCGCGGCCATGGCCTCGGGCTGGAGGCGGCGGTTCAGCTCGGTGCTCCCCCCGGTATCCTCGATCGCCACGATCACCGGGACGCGCTCCGAGCCTTCAAGGGCCTGGCTCAGCGCCGGGTCGATCTGGGCCCAGCCAGCGGTAACCGCCAGGAGGAGGGCGGCGGGGAGAATCGTTCGAATCAATGTCATGAGTAACCCAGTATCAAGGAATCCAGGCGGTGGGCCGGATCGGAAAATCGGCAGCAACGGTGGCGCCCGGGTGAGCCGATCGGCGCCGTTGCCATCGGCCCGGGCGACTCGTCCCGATTGGGAACCGGGCTGAAATCATGGAGGGAGTGTCTTCACCCCCTACCACGAGTGTACCTCAGCCTCCGAAGCCCGCGATCACAGGCCCGACCGAGGCAGCCTTGCCGGAGAAGGATCGCGTTCCGAGCAGGGTTGTTCAGAGAATCCCTAGCTCCATCCCTGCCGCCAGCGCTCGGCGTCCTGCAGGCTTCGCCAGTCGATCTCGAACTGACGGCCGGTCAGCACGGCCTCGATCAGGCAGTGGGTGACGTTTCCGTCCTCATCGAAGTCCACTTCCCGGACGATGAAGTGCTTTTCCCGCCGTTCCGGGTGCTGCGCCGTCCACTTGCTGTGGAGGAGCTTCTTGGGGTGAATTCGATTCATTCGCTCATTCGCTTGACGAACGTGCAGACTGGCTGCACGGAGGGCCCCCCGACCGCAGACCGAAGCCTTCGAACAGGGCGATGTAGTAGAGGGCGTTGACCAGCGAATACTGACCGAAGTTGAGTTCGGTCAGCAAGGGCCCGGGCTTCGTGGCGCTGAAATCGACCACGAAGGGATTGCGCACCACCATCCACACGTCGTCCCAGTGCGGATGGAAGCCGTTGAAGAAGGCCGGGAAGCAAGCCGCCGTGGTCAGGACGAGCAGCGCCAGACGAACGGCGAACAGCGAACGGCCGCATCAAGGTGGCGGCGTCTTGTAGACCTGACCTCCCTTCATCACGAACACGACGTTTTCCAGGGAACGGACATCCGCCAGCGGATCGGAGGCCACGGCGATCAGATCGGCGTGCTTGCCGGGTTCGAGGGACCCGAGGACGTCGGCCTGACCCAGATTCTCGGCCCCGTCGACGGTGGCGCTGACGATGGCCTCCATGGGCGTCATGCCGACCCAATCGACCAGCAGGCCGAACTCGCGGGCATTGTCGCCGTGCGGGAAGACACCGGCGTCGGTGGCGAAGGCGATGCGAACGCCGCCTTGATGCGCGCGGCGGGCGAACTGCTGGGCCAGGGTCAGGGCCTGGCGTGCCTTGGCCCGCTGGATCGGCGACATCCAGGAATCCGGGCTATCGATGACCGGCTGCAGGGCGAAGTTGGGCATCAGGGTCGGCGCCAGGAAGGCGCCGCTTTCGCGAAACAGCTCGATGCCCTCGTCGTCGAGGAAGGTGCCGTGCTCGATCGCATCGACCCCGGCGCGGAGCGCGGCCTTGATGCCTTCGGCGCCATGGGCATGTGCGGTCACGCGCCGGCCCATGGAGTGAGCGGTGGCCACGATCGCCTCGAGTTCGTCATCGAAGAACTGCTGCTCGAGACCGGCGGCGCTTTCGGACAACACGCCGGCCGTGGCGGTCAGCTTGATCTGATCCGCACCGCGACGAACCTGATCACGGACCGCCTGGCGGCAATCATCCGCGCCATCGCAGATGCCGGAGCTACGCATCGTGGCGGCGACGGTTTCGTTGAAGCCCAGGCTGAAGTCACCATGCCCTCCGGTAATGCTGATCGTGCTGCCGGCGGCGAAGACCCGAGGCCCGATCACGTCACCGCGCTCGATGCCGTCACGGACCGCGAAGATCGCATCGCCCTCGGCGGCACCCAGATCGCGCACCGCCGTGAAGCCCGCCATCAGGGTCGAGCGCGCATGCCCCGCGGCCACCATCGCCATGTCGGCGTCCGAATAGTCCACCCACTGCTGACGGTAGCCCGGCGCGAACTCCAGGGTCAGGTGCACGTGGCCATCGATCAGGCCCGGCAGGACGTGGTGGTCGCGAAGATCGTGCACCGTGACCGAATCACCGTCGGCCAAGGCAAGCTGCTCGGGCTGGACATAGCCCGATTCGACCCGCTCGATCGATCCATCTCGAATGATCACCGACGCCTCTCGGCGGGGCGCCTCGCCGGGCCGATCGAGAAGCCAGCCGGCATGAACGACGACCCAGGTCTCGGCGCGGGCCTCGCCGGGGCTGAACGTGAAAGCGAGCAGGAGGGCCGCGAAGGCCCGGATGAGAGACGTCATGGACTTCTGCCTGTAGCGGTTTCGTAACCGGATCGATGCAGCATAGGCAGCGACCACGACCGCTTGCAAGCGCTGCGGGGGGAGGCAGGTTATCGAATTTCCCTAAATTTGATCCTGCTCAACAAGTGATTGCTAATAAGCATTGATGATGCTAGCGTGAATTCGGGGTTTTCAGAGTTTGTTGTCAGGGCCCCGAATCGTACTACTGCGAGTATCGGACGGCGTCTGCTGGCACGGTTTCGGGTACGAAGCCCCTCCGGAGGACACCGATTTCGAGGAAATCGACACCATTCTTCTAGGAGGGTCTATGCGTACACGGACTGTACATTCGGTCGCGCCTGATCGGGGGCCGAAATCCAATTTCATTCGAAACAGCCTGGCTTCCGGCCTGGCCATCGCCCTGCTGGCCGGCGGGCCGGCCCTGGCCGATGATGGCGCCGGCCCGAACGGGGTGCCGGGATCGCGCTTCGAGCGCATGATGACCGACAATCTGACGCCAGGTGGCGAGGCATCGCACGCCTTCATCGACGTCATGCGGTCCTACATCCCGGCCCAGCGCGCCGACGGCACCCTGGTGACCGACGTTCCGCGCTACAACATCGACGGCGACCAGGTCGACGTCTACTCCGAGGCGAGACCGCAGATTGGCGTGTTCGTCTACGGCGATGTCGAGTATCCCGTGACCCTCGAAGGCATCGGCTTTGCCGGCCACGGCAAGCGCGAGGCCTACGCGGCCGTGACCCTGGATGACGGCCTGACCTGGAAGCGCACGGACCTGTCAGAATCCTCCGACCTCAGCTCGGCCGACTTCGACCGCCCGGATGTCGCTCTCTATGCCGACGACGGCATCAACTACCCCGGTGACGTCATCAATATCTTCCAGGCCACGGCCGGCAATCAGGCCCTGGTCGCCTGGTTCAGCCGCTACTGCGATGGCGGTGAGCCCAACTACACGCTCGAGAGCAGTGATCCGACCCGCCGCGACGCGATCGCCGCCTACATGGGCATCGATCTGAACACGCCGTCACCCGATGACCTCTACCTGATCGACATGTTCCTGGTCGCCGGCTCGCAGGGTTCGGTGGACTATGCGCAGGATCAGTTCGAACAGAACCATCCCGTCGGTGAAGTGCCCTTCAGCTGTCTGTGGACTGCACGCGGCTCGCTGGAGCTGATGGACGACGGCACCTACGACATGATCTGGCGCAAGGCCGAGCGTCTGACCTCCGGCCGCCGCGACGTCAACCGCGTCGAAGTGGCCATGGTCGAGGGCGCGGGTGCCGTGATCACCTGGCAGGAGGACCCGGAAGGCCTGCGCGCCGGCCAGGGCGAAGGCCCGGGTGAGGGCTGGAGCGGCGCGGTCGCGAACTCCCAGACCGACGTCTGGTACTCCTACATCGAATGGGAATACTTCGACGAAGTGCAGCAGGACGACGGGACCATCGTCGAGTACGCCGCCTACACCGGTGAATCGAACCGACCAAAGCCGGGCATTCCCTTCGCCATGCCGATGCGCCTGACAGACAACGCCCCCTGCAACGTCGACAACCCGGCCCCCTACTGCAACGGCTCGGCCCTGGTGGCGAACAATCCGGGACTGCCGGATCCGGTCGGTGACTACGGCATGCGGGACATGTGCGCCCAGATCGCCAACGCCACCGTGCGGATCGGCCAGGAACGCGTCCAGACCAACGTCTGCGTGACCGAAGACGGCCTGCCCCTGGTCGGCAATACCGCCTCGACCCGTCCGCGCGTCGGACTGTATGGCTTCGATTCCAACGACGACGACATCACCGACAGCGGTTGGGTCGTGCTCGTTGCCGAAGAAAGCAAGGGCCTGGGCCAGTTCGGTGTGGACACCGAGACCGGCATCGTGGGCTGCGATCCGGAAGTGGACGCGAACTGCGAGACCTTCGATATCGGCAAGAACATGTGGTACCACAGCTTCAGCATGGCGCTGAGCGATACCAGCGTCGAGGAATCGGCGCAGCTGATCGAGAACCTTGGCAGCCACGGCAACATGCTGAACCAGCCCGAGATCGACTGGGAGACGGGCACGATGTTCGCTCCGGTCAGCACCGGGTCCCTGTGGGACTTCGACACGGGCAACTTCGACATCTACCGCACCGAGATCGCCCGTCGCGGCAGCCTGCTTGCGCAGCCCTTCGCGAAGGTCGCCACCACGGCGCTCAGCGACCTGATCTTCGCCGACCGTTTCGAGTCCACCGTTCGGCTGGCAGGCGCCGCACCCGAAACTCTGGGCCTGGTCGCCTTCCCGACATGGAAGCAGGGCGCCATGCAGCAGGGTGGACCCGCCGACGTGATGGCCCGCCGGATCCTGTTGCCGGCCGATTTCGATGACACGACGAACGGCGTCAAGAACCCATATGCCTTCACGAACATGGCCTGCGACACCTGGGCCTATGCGGACGGCTCCAACCCCTTCTATCCCGATGGCCTCTGTCTCGATCCGGCGATCAATCTGTCCTCGGTCACGCCGGACGTCTGCTTCGACACCTCGACCCTCGGCAGCACGGCCTGCCCGACCGTCGATCCGGTCACCGGCATCGGCGACACCAACCCGATCCTGGAAGGCTCCGACATACCCGAGCCCAACACGACCAAGGTGCTGACCTGGCACCAGTGCCAGCCGGGCATGACCGGCGGCACCGCGGTCAGCGCGGCGGGCTTCGACGGGCTCAGCGACCCGGATGCGAGCTTCACCTGCGAAGACTCGCTCACCAACCGCACGAACAACCTGACCGATCAGAGCTGGTACAACCCGCTCGACGTCGCCAAGGGCCACCGTGGCTTCCTGGACGGCGACTTCGTGATGATGCTCTACGCCTGGGCGCCGAACTGGAAGCTGAACTCCCGCGGTCAGGACCGCTACCAGCTCTACATCCGCCGATCCTTCGATGGTGGCTTGACCTGGACCACGTTGCCGGCGGATTACACGGATCGTCAGGGCATCAGCTACGGCGACATGGCGCAAGGCACCGTGCACTGCGAGATCTTCCGTGGCCAGGGCGGTGGCACCTCCGATGAACCGGTGGGCTGCTACGGCTACGGGGCCGGCGCGCCGGAACAGGCTCGCAACGTATCACAGCTGAAGTCGCAGCAGTTCACGATCCTCGATCCACGCTACTCGCCGACACCGAACACGATCGTCGGTAGCACCGATCCGGCCGACATCCGCGACGCCTCGCGGTACTTCATCGTCTACGAGACCGGAGACAACTCCACGGTCGAGGAAGGCGAAGCCGAACCGCTGGATCTGTTCTACGGCCGCGGCATCCGCTTCGGCGATCATTACACGGTCTGGGCGGAAGATACGGGCTCGAGCGACCCGAACGCAGGCCTGGAGAACTGTTATCCAAACGATCTCCACGATGTAACCTCGCTGCCGGCCAACTACCTGGCGGCGGTCCCGGGCTCCGGCTTCTGCAACGAATTCGATCCCTTCGAAGGCGCCCAGGGTCTAGCTTCGGGAGAAGCCAGCCTCGAGGCAAGCCCGGATGGCTCCTGGTTGTATGGCGTCTGGGGGCAGGATGACGAACTGACCGGCGAATCGGATGCGGTCTGGCGCAAGGTCCGCTTCATTCCGGACTACATCTCCGACACCTACAGCTGGTCGCTGCCGGGCACGGCCTCGTATCCGGGAGACAACCGCTACTCGGGCGGAAACTGAGACCGACGATGGCTGCGGGTCGCTCGGCGGCCCGCAAGCCTGAGCTTCTTCCGGGATCGCTGCCCTCCGATCCCTGAACCTGGCCCCGGCGCACTGCCGGGGCCTTTTTTATGCAATGAAGGCAAGGGCGTCTGCGTCACCAAGGCGTTCCGCGGATCAGGATTCAAAAGCGGTCCGACAGAGACAGATGTGCGATTCTGCCCGCGGCGGCATTGATCAGGACAAGACCCATTCATCGTCTGATCGAGGAACGCCATGAAAACCATGATCCGCAAATTCGTCAACCCGCGAACCCGCCGCAACGCCACGATGGCCTGCGCCTTGAGCGTCGGCCTGCTGGTCGCCAGTACGGCCAGCGCCGGCAGCGTGATCTATCAACCTGAAGTCCGAGATGACCTGGTCGGCGTCTTGCCCGACGCCGTGCTCGTGGGCTTCAATCCGCAGCCCGAACCGCCGGCACGACTGATGATCTCGGGAGACCTTTCCTCACCGACGCCGAGCGTCGTGTTCAGCGGCATCGAAACCGGGCAATTGGAGATGCTGATCGGCATCGGTGACAGCCGTGCTCGCTTGATCCAGATGTCCCTGGAGGGCGATTCCTGCGAGCTCCCGGTCGACATCAAGCTCTACCCGGTCTTCCGCGAAGTTCGCATCCCCGAGTCCTGCCGCGGCGGCTTCCGCATAGCCGCACTCTATTCGGACCGTTCAGTCGTTCATCTAGATCTCAGCATTCGCGCCGCTGTGAACGACGTCCTCGTCCCGCCCGGCATTCTGGTCGGCTTCGATCCACAGCCCGAACCGCCTGCCATGCCGGCCTTCGGCCTGCGGGTGGATCTGCGCGAACTGGACTCGGACGCAGTCACCGTGGACCTGGCCCTCAGCGATGCGCGGGGCAATAGGATCCAGCTCCGCTGATTCGCGCTGGAATTCCTTCGGGGAGTGCACGCACTCCCCGGTTGATTGTCGGCGCTGATTCCCGGCTCTGCTAAACGCTCGGCCCTGGCAGCCGACGCGGTTCGACCGGGCCACCGAGATGGTGCCAGCAGCCCCAGGCAGCGGCGATGCATCCGGAGGCGCCGTTCGCCGTGAGCAAATTCGAGCAGGTAAGCTAGGCCTCATGCCTGGCAAGGGAAACAGAGGAATCGGTTCGACGCTCCGCGCGAGGCTTCTGCGGCCGCTGCGTTTCGTCGACTCCTGGTGGCTGCCGATCGGGGTCGGCAGCACCGTCGGCGCCCTGGTCGTGTTTACCCTGCTGTTCTTCGAGCCCTTCGGCACCGACCGCTACGAAGCCTCTTTTCGCAACCTGCGACTGTCCGGCTACGGACTGTGCGTGCTGCTGCCCTTCCTGCTGGTTCACGGCCTGTCGCGCTGGTGGATCGAGCGCAGGGGCAGCGTCTGGCGGCTGGGCCACGAACTGGCCTCCCTGGCTCTGCTGGTCCTGCTGGTCTTCAACGCGGCCTATCTCTACAACACTCTGGTCATCAACCAGCAGCCGCTCCGCTTCGACCAGTGGAAGGATTTTTCCCTGTTCATCGCCATTCCCTATCTGCCCTTGCTGGCGCCGCCCGCGATGCTGATCCGGCGCTCGTTGATCGCCATGCTGGGCGATCGGGTGGGCGAAGAGCGCATCGTGCTGACCGGGCGCAACCAGGACGATCGCCTGCGGCTGGCACCCTCGGAGTTCATCCTGGCCGAAGCCGAGCAGAATTACGTCACGCTGCACTATCGGCGCCGTGGTCAGACCGCAGCACGGATGTTCCGCGCCACCCTGGCCGAGATCGAGTCCCAGCTTCCCGATGCCCTGCGCGTACATCGTTCCTATCTCATCAACCCCGCACGCGTCCAGGCCATCGAGGGAAATGCCCGCAAGCGCCTCGTCCGACTCGAAGGCAGCGATCGCGACGTCCCCGTGTCACCTCGCTTCGAGCTTGCGCGTCTGGAGGCCGCCGCGGGCGAAGTCTGAGGCAGGCCCACAGCGGCCCTTCATCGTCGTCAAACAAGCTTCAGCTTCGTCAAACCCCGCTGGACCGGTGGGTTTTCGGGCCCAAGAATGGAGCTTCGTCCGTCAACCCAGCGAGTCCTGCCATGCGATTCAAGCCCCTTATCCAAAGCGCCACCCTTGCGGTCATGCTGGCCTTGGGCGCGCCTTGCGTCCACGCCGATCGAGCCGCTGAGCCTGGCCCCAGGGCCGCGCTCGTCGAACGCGCCATCGCCACCGCCGAAGCGGCCGTAGCCAACCCGGCCTTCGTCAAGGGCGAGTCATGGGCGAACTTCACCGCCATCCTGCGCGATCCGGCCACCCAGGCCCTCGACGATGACGACTTCCGTCGCGCCTTCAACGACGCCGCCGAGGCCTTGCCCTTCACCCATTTCCGCCTGAAATGGCAGTCGCCGCCGACGCCCGCAGGAGAGGCCGAAGCCATGATCAGCCTGGAATGGCCGCGCGAGGACGTCGCACTGGTCCGGATCCGGATGTTCGAGGGTGATCCCGCCGAGTTCAGCGAGATTCTCGCCACCGTCATCGAGCGCCAGCCGCGGGCCCTGATCATCGACCTCCGCGGCAACCCCGGTGGCTCCTTCCCGACGGCCGTCGCCCTGTCGCGCGCCCTGCATCGGGACGCCCTCGATGCCGGCGCCTTTCTGGCACGTGGCTGGTTCGACCGACACGGCGACTACCCGAGCGCAGATCAATACGAGGCCATCGAAGCCCTCGACGAACTCGATCTGGCGGCCTATGCACGGAAGTTGCGAAACGACGGCGCCGCCCGCCTGATCCTGCCCGCCCACGACGAGCCGATCTTCGAGGGACAGACCCTGATCCTCGTCGACGGCGACACGGCCAGCACCTGCGAGCCCCTCGCGCGCCGCCTGCAGGAATCCGGCATTCCCATCCTCGGCGAACGCACCGCCGGCGCCATGCTCAGCGCCGAGCATTTCCCGCTGGACGACACCTTGCGCTTGTTCGTACCGGTGGCGGACTATGTCACCCCGAGCCTGGAACGTCTCGATCGCCGAGGCGTCGAGCCCGACATCGAAGTCGCCGCGGAGGCCGCGCTGGATCGTGCGCTGGCTTTGATCGACGAATCCTGAGCCGTCTTCAATCCGCCAGGCGACCGATTCGAGGGCATCGGTCGTGGCTTCGATCGAGAACAACTCGGCCGGGGTCGGACGATAGCTCGATTCCAGCCCCTGCTCCGCATGCCGAGGGTCGGAAACGAAACGGGACGTTCTCCAGACGTCGCCTTCGCGACCCGATTTCAGCGAGCTTTCAGAGAAACTTCAGGGCCTTTTCCCGGGCCATCCATGGTGGCCGGAGCGATGTCGACCCAGACTGAAGCCGCGTGGATGGGCCGCGCTCGGGACGCACCCGGGAGCGGCCTTCCGGAAATCGGCGATGGGGAGAAGCACATGAAGCATGCATGGATGTGGGTGGGTCTGAGTCTGAGTCTGGCGCTTATGAATTCCGCACTTGGATTCAGTGGTGACGAGGCGGCAGCGGAGGCGGCGAGTGGGGCGCAGGCATCCACCACGGCCTCGAGACTGGGATCGGATGGCGGACGACCCGTTCAGGTCTACGATCGCGACTGGATCGAGGCCTCGGGCCAGTTCTCACTGGCCGAACTACTGCGGGACCTGCCGCTGAACGTTTCGGGCAGCGAGCGTGCTTACCTGAATCTGCTGACGCATGAGCCAGTCCTTGCCAGCGCCGAGCTCCGCGGCCTGCCCGCTGGCTACACGCGGGTCCTCGTGGATGGTCAGCGCTGGCCGCTCGATCCTCATAGCGGACAGGCAGTCAACCTGCTGACCCTGCCGCTGGCGATGATCGAGCGGATCGAAGTGCTGCCCGAGGGTGCAGCTGCCGTCCATGGAGCCGGCGCCGTCGGCGGCGTGATCAACCTGGTGACACGTTCGGGTTTCGAGGGCAGCGAGATCGCTCTCGGTGCATCGGCGCCGAACGACCGGGGCGGGGAACGGCGCGAAGCCTCGGCCCTTTTCGGAACCCACTGGGCCGGTGGCAAGCTCCTTGTCGGTGTCGGACACGACCAACGCGAGGCGCTGCATGAATATGACCTGCCTGCCCAGGCGTTTCCGGGTCTCAGCCTTTTCGGCAACAACTTCTTGTTCGACTCGGCCGATGGTCCGCAGCGAGTTCCCAATGGCGCTGGATGCCGAGGCCGCGGCTTCGAGCTGCTGCAGCTGGCGGATGGCACTCGCTACTGCGCCTACGATCAACGCCTGGATGTGCAGCGCAATATGGCCAGCGACAACCGCAGCCTGTTCTCGAGGGCCACCTTCGAGATGGGGTCTGACAAAGTGCTGTCGGTCGCTGCCACCATAACGAGAACGCGCCTGCGCGGCCAGGGCTGGCCGTCCCATGTTTTTACTCGCAATGTGGCCGGGATCGGCCTTCCGGCTCTGCCCCCCGGGAGTCCAAATCATCCCTCGACGCCACCGGAGGAGGGCGGACTCAACCCTGACTGGAACGAGTTCGACGCTCTCTCCAGCGAGCCAGTTTTCATCGAACACAGCTTCGCGGCCAACGGGCCGATTCAGCGCATCGAAACCACCGACGCATCCAGACTCGATCTGGCTCTCGTTCAACGGATCGGCCCGGTCACACTTGATCTTGGTGCCGGCTACAACAATGCCCGCCTCGATGCGGAAGGCACCAATTCCCTCCTCCTGCCGGCCGCCCATGAAGCACTGCTGGATGGGCGCTACAACCTGTATGACATCGGCGATGTGCCGCCGTCGGTCCTGGAGGGCATGGAAGCCGACCTGCGCTCAAGATCCCGTTGGCAGGACTGGCACCTGCGGGCCGCAGCCCGCGGTAGTTTCGTGAATCTGTCCGGAGGGCCGGTTCGACTGGGTATCGGTGTCGAGTGGCGGGAAGAACAGCTGGAAATTCGGCCGACCACTGCATCGATCAACACCAGATACGAGCTGTTGCCGCGCCTCAACCGGATGCAGGCCGAACGTGATGTCTGGAGTCTGTTCAGCGAAGCCGAAGCGCCCTGGGGAGAGCGCCTGCAGTCGCAGCTGGCCCTGCGCTGGGATCGGGCAGACGATCTGGGAACGGTCCTGAATGCCCGCGCCAGCACCCGATGGACCCTGAACGAGGCCTTCAGCGTCAGAGCAGCATGGACTCGCAGCGGCCAACCGCCCTTGCTCGGGCAGGGGCTTCAGTTCCCGGTTGAGCCGGATCTTGTCGTTCCCGCACTGCCGCAAAGTCAGGCGCTGTGTGACTACCTGGGCCTGGACCTGACCGACTGCCGCTATCGCATTGAATCGCGAACCACTCGCAATCCCGCCCTCCGTTACGAAATCGCCCACCAATGGAGCATTGGCTTGCGTGCCGATCTGGGCCCGCAGCTGTCGATTTCCGTCGATGCCTTCGACCTGGACCTGACCGGCCGAGCTCGACGGCTCGGACCCGCGGGCATCGTCGACTGCTTCTTCGGCGTCGCAATCCGTTGCCCCGACCAGTCCATCGCCCTGATCAACGCTGGCCAGGACTTCCCGGAGGAGGGGCTGGCAGTCTTGATCCAACCGATCGATCCGGATCAATCGGTCTTGAACGAAGTCGCCTGGATCTTCGTGCAGAACGGCCTGGTCAATGGGGGCCGCGCGGAACGCCGTGGGATCGATCTGCAGGTGGACAGCCGATGGGCCAACGACTGGCTCGATCTGGCAAGCACGCTACGGGCCTCCTGGCTGGATCGCGCCAGCGACAACTCCAGCTCCGACCTCGTCGGTCTGCCCGGTGTGCCCGAGTGGCGCGGCCAATGGTTCACCCGCGCCCGGTTTCGCGATCTGACCCTGAGCTGGGTGGTGAACCATATCGCTTCGCAACGCCGACGCAGCCGTACCGAACTCCCGAGCTGGACCACCCACGACGTCCAGCTGGCCTGGGATTCGCCCTGGAATGGCCACGTGTCGCTTGGCGTCGATAATCTCGCGGACCGACGCCAGCCGTATGCCGGATTGATCAATGGCCCCCGCCTCTACGACGATTACGGACGGATCGCCTGGCTGCGCTACCGGCAGCGGTTCTGAGCACGGACCGGGCGATGTCGACGCTCGGCCCGGGTCAGAACTCGAAGCGGTCCTCGAACACGGCGTCAGGAGGGATCAGCGTGGCGACGATGTCGTCGTAGGAGACCAGGCTACTGAACCACTGGAGGGAGACCAGACCCGTCATCGCGGACAGATCGAAGGTCTCCACGCCGAAATTGTCGCCGGCCTGACAACAGACCCCGTCGGTGTTGATCGAGACCTGAACGGTACTGTTGTCCTCACGCGTGCCGATGAAGCTCAGGGACTGCGGGCCCAGACTTTCATTCAGCTCGCGGATGTCGATACTGATCATGTCGAAGGTGCCGCCGTGCAGCGCGGTCAGCGTGAACTGCATGCCCAAGCTGCTCGGGAGCAAGCCCGGTGGATCCGGCAGTGAGGTGCCGCTGACGAACATCGCGGCGTTGCTGACGAGCCGGAGTTGATTCTCCTCGTAGACCGTCACTCCCGACGTCAGGCCGCCGAAGGACATGGTCACGGTCTCCGCCTGAGCCGCGCCAAGCCATCCAATCATCGAAACAAAGAGCAGACCACTCCAACGCAACATCGTTTTCATCTCCTTCAGAGTCAAGCAATGCGGCTCGAAGGTCTGAATCGGCCGCTTCCTTAGCCATGTCTAGCGGCATTCGGGCGGGAAATCGGTCAAGGAGAGGGGGACGGTTCGCCAACAGAGGACGCCGGTCAAGCGAGCTACGCTACGTCCATCCCCACGCGCACCTCGAGACCTTGCCGCTGCTGAGCGACGAGCAACTGGACCGGTACAGCCGCCTGCGAGGCTGCGGCGAGACCGCCTGCGATGGAGTGCCCGAAGGTCATGACCCGGCCCTATGGCGGCGGCATCACGGATGCGATTGAAAGGGTCCTGCATTGATCGGCCGCTTGGCGCGCGCATCCTGCTTCCCCTGAGCCTGCCATGCGCGTCTGTCTGCATGGCACGATAGAATCCGGGGATGCATGCGCGCAGCTATCCATTGCTGACCCTGATCGTCTGCCTGGCGGCAAGTTCAGTGCTTGCAGACGAGCCTGACCGATTCGGTGTCGACGCGGTGCTTGGTGGCGAACGGTTCTTCCACGACCGCCGCCTGACGGTCGTCGGGCTGCTGGATCTCGAGTTCGAATCGCAGGCCCTCCGAGGACAGACCGGTTCCCTGTGGGTGGATTTCATCGGACACCATGGCCATGACCGCAACGCCATACGCGCCGCGCTGGAGGCCTCGAGACCCATGCGAGAGAAAGCAGCGCCCCTCAACGGTCGGTGCGTCAGCATCACGGGAACGATCCGGGTCGGTCCAGAGGGCAACTGGATGCTCTGGCCGGTTGAAATCGGCCAGATTACCGATATCGAGGCCGCCGCCGAACACCATTGCGAGGGCCTTCGAGAGCGCCTTCGAGAGCGCCTGAACCGTCGTTGAAAAAGCGGCTCGCGAAATCCTTAACCCCTTCTCCCGCTCCCGCGCGTTGTTTCGACTGAAGCACCCGAATTCAGTCCGAAACCAACATCATCGAGGAGCACATCATGAATCACTGGCAACGTCATGGAAGTCTGGCGCTGATGACTGCAGGCCTGGCCTTTTTCGCCGCCGGCTGCGCGCCGTCCACCACCAATGAGCCGCAGGGGCCGGAAACGCCGGTCGTCGAGGAGCGCCAGGAGGCGGACCGGCAGGTCGCCGAGGCCGAGCAGAAGGTGATCAGCGAACGGCGGGCGCAGCCGCAGGCCGAGCTGGCGCAGCGCGTGATGAGCGATCTGGCCGTCAGCGGCGCACAGACCTTCAGCAGCCAACCGGCCCCGCCGCCGATGGCCATGCCCCAGCGCCAAGCGGACCGGCCCGTCGACCGGGAGAACTACGCCGAGATCGACACCAACCCGGTCCACCGAGTGGTCGAAACCCCGGTCTCGACCTTCAGCATCGACGTCGACACGGGCAGCTACTCGAACATCCGCCGCATGCTGCGCGAAGGCCGCCTGCCGCCGGAAGATGCCGTGCGCGTGGAAGAGATGATCAACTACTTCAGCTACGACTACCCGGTGCCCGAGGCCGGGGGCGCGCCCTTCAGCGTGACCGTGGAGCAGGCCACCACGCCCTGGAACGCCAACACCCGCCTGCTGCAGATCGGCCTGCAGGGCTACCGCCCGGACCCGGGCAGTATCCCGGCCTCCAACCTGGTCTTCCTGCTCGACGTCTCGGGCTCGATGAATTCCCCGGACAAGCTGCCCCTGCTGGTCAACTCGATGAAGATGCTGACCCGCGAGCTCGATGAAGACGACCGCGTGGCGATTGTCGTCTACGCCGGCGCTTCGGGCCTGGTACTCGAGTCGACGCCGGGCAATGAGCACGCCACGATTTCTGCAGCTCTCGACCGCCTGTCGGCCGGTGGCAGCACGAACGGCGGCGCGGGCATCGAGCTGGCCTACGCCCAGGCCCGTCAGGGCTTCATCGAAGGCGGCGTCAACCGCGTGATCCTGGCCACCGACGGCGACTTCAACGTCGGCCAGGTGGACTTCGACAGCCTCATCGATCTGGTCGAGCGCCAGCGCGAGTCGGGCGTAGCGCTCACCACCCTGGGCTTCGGCACCGGCAACTACAACGACCATTTGATGGAGCAGCTGGCCGACGCCGGCAATGGCCAGCACGCCTACATCGACAGCCTGAACGAGGCGCGCAAGGTGCTCGTCGACGAGCTGAGCTCGACCCTGATGATGATCGCCAAGGACGTCAAGATCCAGATCGAGTTCAACCCGGCCTTGGTCTCCGAGTACCGCCTGATCGGCTACGAGAACCGCATGCTGGCACGGGAAGACTTCAACAACGACGCGGTCGACGCCGGTGACATCGGCGCGGGCCACACGGTCACGGCCCTGTACGAGATCGCCCTGGTCGGCTCCGGCGGCGAGCGCGTCGACCCGCTGCGCTACCAGACCGAGAGCACCGGCGGCGATCCTTCCGGTGAACTCGCCTTCCTGCGTCTGCGCTACAAGGCCCCGGATGGGGACACGAGCCGCCTGATCGAGCAGGCCATCCGGCCGGAAGACGGTGGCATGTCCGAGCGCCTGGCCTTCGCCGCCGCCGTCTCGGCCTTCGGCCAGCACCTGCGTGGCGGGCAGTACCTGGAAGGCTACAGCCTGGACGAGATCCTGGCCCTGGCCACGCCGGCCCGCGGCGAGGACCCCTTCGGCTACCGCGGTGAGTTCCTGCAGCTGGTGCGCCTGGCCGACAGCGTGGGCATGGCCCAGCGCGGCGAGAAGTAGGATCCGGGTCAAAAGGCCAAAAGCATGAACACGAAGGGCACGAAGAAGACACGAAGGGAAGGGTGAGGGTCTTCGTGTCTTCGTGCCCGACGTGATTTCATCTCAACCCAGACCCGCTTGCCCGGCAATTCAGATCATGGTGAATGCTTGGACATGGACCGTCGGGGACGTGGCCCCGACCTACTCATGGCTCCGGTCGGGCGCGCTCGATCCTGGAGACTGCAGGGATATTGGGCGTCCCGGGTGCTGGCGAGCAGCCTGAAGGGCCGACTTCACTTACGGCAGGCTTCGGGCCGGCCGCCTGCGCTCCTGAGCAGACGGCCGGTTCCAGCTCGATCAGGGCCGGACGCAATCGACGAAGATGATGAAGCTGTACTGAGCTTCGCCGTTGACCCTGGCCGTCAGGCGCTTCGAGCACCGGCCGACATTGAAGCCCGAGCCACCACCAGACTCGGGAAAGGGCCGAGGCGTGGGATCGTGTGGCGGATAGTGGAAGGTGAAACCCTGGTCCGTCAACGCGCTCTCGATCTTGGCCAGCACGCATTCATTGGTATAGGAGCCGCCGCGCTCGAGGTTGCGCGCTGGCTGACCCGCCGCCCGACTCAAGTCTCGATTGAACTGGATGTTCAACAGCGGCGTCCCGGACGCGGGGGCGTTGCCGAGGTATTCCACCTCGAAGATCAATTGATCCGGAATATTCGGGGTCGGGACTTCGCTGCGTTCGAAGGTGAACTCGTAGTAGGTCTGGGCGCCGACTTCCCATTGAGCCGAGAGTCCGAAGCCGAACGCCGAAGCGCCTACGCCGTTGATGTTGTTGACCCATGACTGGCCCTCATTGAAAGGAGGCAGTCCTTGAACGGCGGCCAGCCGGATCAGTTCTTCGTACTGGATCATCACCGCAGGATCGAGAACGGCGTCCAGCGCAGTCCCCTCGGGGCAGCTGCCGGTAGTCCGAATCGAGCCCGCCGGCCGACTGTAGCTCGCGACCAAGGGTCGATCGCCGGCGATGGTCATCCCCTGGAGCAATTCATCCCAGGCCACTCGAAGCTCGATGATCCGGTCGGTGACCAATGATTCGGCGGAACTCAGCGGCTCAGAAATCGCCACGGGGAGCCCTCCTTCCTGCCAGACGCGAAAGGAAAACACCTGGCCAGACGTCTGATTGATCAGAAACACTCGCCGGATCGGTGTCTGGCAGCCTCCGAACGAGGCGCGCTCTCCAGAGTGCGTATCCTCGTCCTCCCCATCCGGCGACAGGCCGCCACAGCCCGGTCCCGATGGCCCCGGTGGCGCATGGTTTTCAGCCAGCAGTCTCGCCGAGTTCAGGTCATAGCACTGCGGACAGAAGAGGCCCAGAGGATCGTTCGAAGCGCTTGCAGGCGGTTGGCACCAGACCAGCACGACGAACACACAAGCCAGACGAACATTGGCAAGCATCGCTGCCATGATTTTCGAAGATTCGATCACTGTATTCGTTCCCGAAAAAAGCCAACCCCTTGGTAAAAGGTACTGCGCCAGCACGGTGCGCATGCTAGCCGCAGACGGCTTGGTTGTAAATGAAATAATCGAGATAGCTGAAAATACAGATCAACTTTCGGGCGGAGATGCGGCCACGCCTCCAGCGGACTCCGGATAGCCAAGCGCAGAAACATTCGCCGGCGCTTTAACCCCTTTGCTTGATCTGAGTCGTTGTTTGGATGAAGCTGACGTGATTCGGGGCGCGGAATCCGCCAGGCCCGGGCCACAAGGCACGGGAACCGCGACCCCGATCCTGCTGAACAAGGACGGAGACAAGACGAATTGAGCCAGGCCACGGACGACGAGCTCATGCTGGCTTACGCGGCAGGCGATGCCGCGGCATTCGATCAGCTCTACGAGCGCTACCGTCAGCCGCTGTATCGCTACCTGCTGCACGCGGTCGGCGAGCGGGCCCTGGCCGACGATCTCTACCAGGACGTCTGGTCGCGGATCATCCACGCTCGCGATGGCTTCGAGCGCGGCAATGGCTTCAAGCGCTGGGCCTTCCGGATCGCGCACAACCGTCTGGTCGACCACTGGCGAAAGCTCGACCGGCAGGCCACCGATGCCGCCGAGGGCATGGACCATCTGGCCAGCGACGAGCGCGGCCAGCCGGACAGCCAGGCCGAGAAGGATGAAGACGCGCGCCGTCTTCGAGACGCGCTGATGCAGCTGCCGCGCGATCAACGTCAGGCCTTTCTCCTGCAGCAGGAGGCGGGCCTGAGCCTGGCCGACATCGCCGAACAGGACGGGGTCGGCCGCGAAACGATCAAATCCAGGCTGCGCTACGCGGTGGCGAAGCTGCGGACCGCACTGGGACCCGCCAGAGAGGCATCCGGACCATGACGAACTCGACGAACAAGGCGATGGACGAGGACATGCAGGCGCTGGCGCGGCAGTACCGCGAGCACGGCCAGGCCGAACCGCCCGCCGGTCTGGATCGGATGATTCGCGCCCGGGCCGAGGAGGCGGTGAAGCATCGCCGGCTGAAGGGCCCGCTGCCCTGGATGGGCGGCCTAGCCACGGCCGCGGTGCTGGTGCTGGCCATCGGCGTGGTCATCCAGACCCCGCCCCCCGCGCCGGAGGCCCTGCCCGAAATCGGAGCCGCTGACGAGGGGCGCGAGCGCTTCATGCAGGACAGCCTGCAGGAAGCCGAATCAAGCCGAGTCGCGCCGATGGCCGAATCGCGCGCGGTCCTGAGCGATCGAGCCGAACCGGTCGCTCGGTCCGCCCCTCCGGCACCGCCGCCCCCCGCGGCCGCCGAACGGCAGCTCTCGCGCCTGCAGCAGTACAGCGGCAAGACGATGGATTCGGCAGTGGAGGAAGCGCTCGTCCCGGAACGCGAGGCCGAATTCGCACCCGAGGCGCCGGCCCTGTCCAGTTCGCTCGCACCGCTCCCCGAGCCCGCCGAGCGCCGAGCGGCGGATCAGGATGCGCTCGCCGACTCGGCGGCCATGGAACTCCGCGAAGCGGAGCTGGACGCAGGCCCGCTGGAGGATGCCGTCGACCCGGCGGAAGCGATTCGCGAAGCACTGGAGGCGGGCCGACTCGAAGACGCTCGCGCGGCCATCGACGCTCTGCGCGAGGCGCAGCCGGACCACCCCGATCTGGAAGCCCTGGAGGCGCACTGGCGCGAGCTGGCCGAAGGCGATTGAGGTTTTCGCTGCGAACCCGAAGGGCCCGCAGGCCCCGGTATTCAGCGAACGGATTCGGAACGGATCGAGCGAACCGCAGCGAGCCGATCGAGCGATAGGCCGCCCAGGTCCAGGCTCGCCGGAGGCGTCCAGGCCTCGGTCGGCACGGCAAGACGGGCCGGTGCGCCCAGAGCCGGCAAGGCGGCGGCTTCACCCGCAGGGAGGAACAGGCCCTGCCACGGGCCGGGCTGCCAGCCGTTGAAGATCGGCGCGAAATCGGTGACGCCGAAGCGGGTCGCCAGCAGCTCGGCGAAGACCTGGCGGTAGTCCGTCGTGACCGTCAGGTCCTGACCATCGGACAGGGCGCTGTCATGCAGGCCCGGCCAGTCGCCGTGGACCTGGCCGCCATTGACCGTGCCACCGGCCAGGAACATCACGCCGCCGTGGCCGTGGTCGGTACCGGCGGAGGCGTTTTCCGCGACGCGGCGGCCGAACTCGGTCTGCACGACCACCGTCGTGCGCGCCCATTCCTCGCCCAGATCGTTGCGGAAGGCGAGCAGGGCATCGCCGAGGCCCGCGATCAGGCCGGCGATCTCGTCGTTCTGGCTTTCGTGCGTGTCCCAACCGCCGGTGTTGATTGCAGCAGCCTTCAGACCCGAGCCCGACTTGATCAGACGTGCGGCATCGGCCAGGGCCGTGCCCAGGGGGCTTGGCGGGTAGTCAGCGCCGATGGGCAGAGCCTGCACGGGGCCGAGGGCGCCGGCTGCGTCGAAGACCGCCTGAGCGGTGGGATCGAGCAGGGGGTCGAGGCGATAAAGATCGGCGAGGGCCAGGCGGGTCCGGGCATCGAGCGCCAGGCTGAAGTCGTCGATCGCGCCGAGGGCCAGGGCGCTGCCCAGACCGGCCATCGACAGGGGCACGGCCTTGTCCAGGGCCACGGCCTGAAGCGGCGTGCCACCGTTGAGGCTGGCCAGATAGCGCCCGAGCCAACCCTCGCCGGGTGCCGCATCCAGGCTGTCGATGCCCTGCTCCATCACCGCCTGGGCCTCGAAATGCGAACGCTCGGCGGTGAACAGGCCGGCGGCATGGACCACGCCCAGCTCCTGGGCGTCGTACAGGGTCTTCAGGGAGCCGGCCGAAGGATGGAGAGCAAAGAAGGCGTCCAGGGGCAGGCCGTCAGCTTCGCGGATGGCCAGGGCCGGGCGCCGATCGAAATAGGCGCTGTCGCCCAATGGCGCACACAAGCTCAGTCCATCCGCGCCGCCGCGCAGGAACAGCACGATCAGGCGTTCCGGGTGGCTGCCCTCGCTCGCGTCCATGGCCCAGACCCAGCCCGGGGCCGAGGCAGCCGCGCCGGAAATCGCCATCCATTTCAAGAGTTCGCGTCGATTCATGGCTTACCTCCATTGGGTCTCGGCGCTGCCGAGGATCCAGCCGGCCATGGCCTGAAGCCGGCCTTCGGGGGACAGGCGGCGGCTGTAGCGCTTGAGCAACGCCCGCGCCTCGCCGCTCAATCCGGATGGACGCAGGGCCTGCTCGAGATAGTCGATCTGATCATCCAGGCTGGCGAAGCGGGCGGCCTCGCGGAGCACGGGCGAGCGATCGGCCAGGGCATCGGTCCAGCGCGCGGCCTGGTTGAAGCGCATCAGGAAGCCATTCGTCGACTGCCAGTAGCCGCGCTGGTCCGGGTAGCCATTCGGTGCCGGCCAGGTGAAGGGCAGCTGGCCACCGGCCGACAGGGAGTCGTAGTGACTGGTCAGCACCGCCGCGTCGAGCTCGGCTTCGAGGGCGCGCAGGGCGGCAGCGCTGAATTCGTTCGGTCGCTTGAGCTTCATCGGCAGGCGGGCGCGCACGCTTGCATCCATCAGCAGGGCCTTGAGCGTGATCCGGATGTCGCCGTCGGAATCACTGAAGGCCTGGGCGACCTTGTCGACCAGTGCCGGCTCGGGCCAGTCGTCGACGAAGCGGCGGCAGAGCTTGGTGGCGATGTGCCGGGCGGTGGATTCGTGGGCGGCGATCATCGAGAGCAGGGCCTCGCCCTCGCTCAGACCGCTGGGCGCGAAGCGCTGGCCGAGCACGGTCTTGGTGCCGTAGTCGTGCAGGCCTGCGGCAAAGAAGAAGCTGGCCGGCTGACGAATCGTCCAGCCGGTAAAGACTCGCGCGGTCTCCTTGATGTCGTCTTCCGTGTAGCCGCCGTCGACGCCGAGCGTGTGCAGCTCGAGCATTTCGCGCGCGTAGTTCTCGTTCGGCCCGTCGGCGGTGCTCAGGTAGTTGTCCAGATAGAACAGCATCGCCGGGCTCCTGGCGTCGGCCTGGAGCAGGTCTTCGAAGCGGCCCAGGGCCAGCGGGCGCATCAGGTCTCGGTCCTCCAGGAACTTGAAGTAGCCGGTGGCCGCGCTGTTCATGGTGACGTTGAAATGATCGGACCAGAATTCGACCATGCGTTCGTGCAGCTGGCGCGGGCTGTAGATCTGCCGGATCAGAGTGGCGATGGTGAGATCACGCTGCGCCGCACCGAAGTTCTGCTCCTCGAATATGTGCCGAGCCAGAGCGGCGGCGTCCATCGACAGGGTGGGCAGCAGTTCGAGCAGGGCGGACTCGAGGCCGCCGTCATCGATCCGGTCCGGCTCGAGCTGCCAGTCGATGAAGGCCTCGTAGCCCATCGATTCGGCCAGGCGCATCCAGCCACGGTTGGCACCGTAGGTGATCCGATCGACCAGCCGAACCAGTTCGGTGGTGGCTGCTGACATACGAGCTCTCCTCTGGGGAACCGAGCCGATCGCGCGCTCCCGCCGGCGATCGACGCTTCACCCTAGCCCCGGGCCAGCGACCGGTGCAAGTCAAGGAGTGTCAAGAAATGTCGCAGCCGCAGTGTATTGCGGTGATCAGCGGAGCGGTTCGGCCACGATCACCGCCTGGTCACCGCTGAGCAGCAGGAGCCGTCCGTCCTCGCTGACACGATGGTCATCGACCCGGCCCAGGGCGGCCAGGAAGCGCCGCTCCTGATCGCCGCGCCCATCGTCCGGGCAGGCCATGAGGGTGCTGGTCACCGGCCCGATTCGAAGGCGCTTTCCTTCGGCGTTGATGGCGCCGCGATAGCGGTTGCAGCCGGCGCCGCCGGCGATGCTGGCTTCGTCGGCGTCGAAGCTCATGTTCGGCGCGCCTTCGCTGGCCACCGGTTCGCCCTCGATCTCGATCACGCGCCAGGGGCTGTAGCTCAGTCGATCCAGATCCGGCAGACGCCGGCAGGACAGGGGATCGCCATCGCCGCGCTCGAGGCGCGCCGTGTCACCATCGATTCGAAAGGCGACCGTCCCGTCGGCGCTTCGATAGGCGTCGCCATCGGCAAGCAGCTCGAAGGACTGACCGGCAGCGACCAGGTACTGCTGCTCACCGAGCGGGCCGAACAGGAAGCGCTGATCCCCGCAGCGCCAGGACGAGCCGAAGGCCGGGCCCGGCAAGGTATAGGCGCGCAGGTTACTCAGCGTCAGCACATCGACCTCGGCCGAGACGGGCACCGCCTCGGTCACGCGAAGCAGCCCGCCCGGGGCCACCAGACCGGCGCGAAACACGGCCTGACCCACCTCCGCCAGCTCGGGGAGCGTCAGCTCGAAGGCAATCGGGACCTGCCGGCCTTCGAGGGGCCGCCGGCTCAGCAGGAGCAAGGCCTGGTCCGCCGTCGCCGCATCGCGAACTTCGAGGACCAGCTCGGCATCCGGCGGCAGGGCGATGCGCTCCGGATAGAAGAGCTCGCCGACGATCACGGGGCCGGAAGCCGAGGATTGCGCATCACCCTCCATGGGCGCTTCTCGTGCGTCGCAGGCGATCAGCGCCAGGGCGCACAGACTGATCCAGGCGGCACGGTACATCATCCTCGGTCTCCTGCAGGCGGAGTGGGGGAAGCGATCTGGGCGAGGACCAGATCGACGGGGTCACGGGCGGCCAGGTTGGCTTTAAGTGAATGCGCGAGGCGCTGGCTGTGCTGATAGGCGGCCCAGTCCGGCGCCGTCGGCAGCGCCTGGTCGGGCGCGTGCTCGGCCAGCAGGCGCGCGAAGCCGACCGGCTCGATCATCACGAAACGGTCCGGAAACGCCAGGAACAACCACAGGGTGGCCAGGGGCCAGCCCGTCAGACCGTAGTGCGCGAACACGTGCAGCAGGTGCTTGAAGCGTTCCTCCATGGCCCGCTTGCCGTGCATCACCCCGTTGATGGCGATGGACAGCTCGCGCTGGCCCATCTCGTCGGCAAAGCCCTTTTCGAGCGCGGCACGGTCCTCGGCCGACAGCAGGGGTGCGCGGTCGAGCACCTCGAACAGCTGCTCGCCGATCCGATCGTACTGGTTGCGGCTGACCATGGGCGGGAAGGCCTCGAGCCCCAGGCGGAGGCGGGCGAGTTCGCAGGCGGCGATCAGATCGTCGCGGCCTGGTGCCGAAGCGATCGTCGAAGGGTCGGTGGAGCTCATGGGCGGCGATTCCGGGGTTCGATTCGCCTTTCATTTTACCGGCCCGAAACGATACCAAAGAGTATGCTGGGCATTCTTCCACCGCCGGGGACCGCCCGCCATGCCCGCCAATCCGACCCTCAGGCTCGTGCTGATTCTCGGAATGCTGTCGCTGATCATCGGCCTGGCGAGCGAGAGTCATGCGGTCGACTGCGCCAGCGCCGTGCCCACCGACGCCGAGGCCCTGCTGCGATTCCATCGCGGCGACGACGAGCGCATCTACATCGAAGAGGACGTGAACTCCCTCGGACCGCACCCGAACCCCGCCGCCTCGGACGAAGCCTTCCAGCACTACGAAGTCTGGGGCCATATCTACAAGGGCCGCTACCGGATGCGCTTCCAGTACGCCGAACTCCCCGACGACTGCCTGCTGATGGGGCAGGAGATCATGGAGTTCGCCGTCCTCGGTTACACCATGGACCGGACAGATAGCGCGCACGGAGTCATTCGCTCGCTGACGATGGGCGACCGCGCATGCTACCTGCAGCTGGAAACGCGCGACGGGCAGACCGTCGACTACCTGGCCGACTTCGAAATGTGTGAACGCGGGGCCCTGATCGGGGAGACCGTGCAGCTGATCCTCGAGCCCGCTCGGGTGGCCGCCGCCAGCTGCGAAGGGGATCCGGAGTGCCCGGACAGCGAACGCGTAGAACTGGTTGTCGACGCCATCCTTGAATAGCCCCTACCGCCGAGGAGAACCACATGAAGCTCTACACCTGCACCGGGGCACCCAGCCCGCGCCGCGTCACCCTGTACCTGGCCGCCAAGGGTATCGAGCTGGAGACCGTCGAGGTCGACCTGCGCGCCGGCGAGCATCTGAGCGACGACTTCGCGGCGCGCTCGCCGGACTGCACGGTGCCGGTGCTCGAGCTGGACAACGGCGAGCACCTGTTCGAGACCGGTGCGATTCGCCGCTACCTCGAGGAGCTTCATCCCGAGCCGCCGATGTTCGGATCGAGCCCCGAATCGAGGGCACAAATCAACCAGTGGACCGATCGGGTCTTCGCCCACGGCCTGCTGTCGGTGATGGACGCCTTCCGCAACGCCTCGCCGGGCTTCAAGGACCACGCTCTGACGGGCCGGCGGCCGGTGGCCCAGATTCCGGCCCTGGCCGAGCGCGCCCGCGATCGCTACGCCGGCTTCCTCAACCTGCTCGATGAACGTCTGCAAAGCCAGGAGCAGGTCGGTGGTGCCGAGTTCAGCGTGGCCGACATCGATGCCCTGGTCACGATCGACTTCGCGGCCCGTGCGATCCGGATCGCTCCGGACCCGCAGCAGACCGCGCTCTCGGACTGGCATCAACGCATGCGTGAGCGCTTTGCCGAAGCCTGAGCCCCGAAGCGCCCACGGGGCCGCTATGCTGTGCCCATGAGCGAATCGAAAGCGGCGGCCAATGAGGCCATCCTGAGCATCGACCGCGTCGGCAAGGTCTACGCGGGCGGCTTTCGCGCGCTCGGGGAAATCAGCCTGGACATCCGTCGGGGCGAGATGTTCGCCCTGCTGGGACCCAATGGCGCCGGCAAGACGACCCTGATCAGCATCATCTGCGGCCTGGTGACACCGAGCAGCGGCTCGATCCGCGTGGCCGGCCGCGACATTCTCAGCGAGTTCCGCCACACGCGGCGCCTGATCGGCCTGGTGCCGCAGGAGCTGCACATCGACATGTTCGAGACCGTGCTCGACACGGTGCGCTTCAGCCGCGGCCTGTTCGGCCTGCCGCCGAACGAGGCGCATATCGAGTCCCTGCTGAAGGACCTGTCGCTCTGGGACAAGCGCAACGACCGCCTGATGACCCTGTCCGGGGGCATGAAGCGACGCGTGCTGATCGCCAAGGCCCTGGCCCATGAACCGGAACTGCTGTTCCTCGACGAACCCACCGCCGGCGTGGACGTGGAATTGCGCCGGGGCATGTGGGAGCTGATCGGCCGCCTGCGCCAGTCCGGTGTCACCATCGTGCTGACCACCCACTACATCGAGGAGGCCGAGCAGATGGCCGATCGGGTCGGGGTGATCAACAAGGGCGAGCTGATCGTGGTCGACGAGACCCAGGCCCTGATGCGCCGCCTCGGTCAGAAGCGCCTGACCCTGCACCTGACCCAGGCCCTCGAGCAACTGCCCGAGTCCCTGGCTGGCTGGGATCTGGAGCTGGTCAACGGGGGGCGGTCCATCCGCTACAGTTTCCACCCCGAGGACAGCGAGCTTCGCCTGCCTGGCCTGATCCGGCGAGTGCACGAGGCCGGCATCGAGCTGAGCGATCTGGATACAAGGCAGAGCTCCCTGGAAGAAATCTTCGTCGACCTGGTGCGCGAACCATGAGTGCAGTCCCCGCCTTCAACGCCCGCGGTGCCCTGGCGATCTACCGCTTCGAGATGGCGCGCTTCAAGCGAACCCTCTGGCAGTCCGTGGCCACGCCGGTGCTGACCACGGTGCTCTACTTCGTCGTCTTCGGCTCGGCCATCGGCAGCCGCATCGGCGACATCGACGGCGTGCAGTACGCGGCCTTCATCGTGCCAGGGCTGATCCTGCTGACCGTGTTCACGGAAAGCCTTAACAACGCCAGCTTCGGGATCTACATGCCGCGCTTCACGGGCACGATCTACGAGATCCTCTCGGCGCCGGTCTCGACGCTGGAACTGGTGCTCGCCTACGTCGGCGCCGCCGCGACCAAGTCCGTGTTGCTCGGCCTGATCATCCTGGCTACCGCCAGCCTGTTCATCGATCTGTCCATCGCCCACCCGATCGGCATGCTGGCCTATCTGCTGCTGGTGGCCTTCGCCTTCAGCCTGGCCGGCTTCATCATCGGCGTGCTGGCCGACGGCTTCGAGTCCCTGCAGTTCGTGCCGATGCTCGTGGTCACGCCCCTGACCTTCCTCGGTGGCGTGTTCTACTCGATCGAGATGCTGCCCGAGCTGTGGCAGACCATCAGCCTGTTCAATCCGATCGTCTACATCATCTCCGGCTTCCGCTTCGTGTTCTTCGGCACCGGCGACGTCAGTATCTGGGTCAGCCTCACGGCGCTGGGCGGCTTCGTGCTCGTCGGCCTTGGCATCATCGCCTGGATCATCCGCTCGGGCTTTCGATTGAAGAGTTGAACCGCCGGGCCGGTTGAGGCCGGCCCGCCTTTGCGGCATGATTCGCGCAGAGCCGAGGACACAGACACAACCCGCAGGAGGGTGGACCCATGAACACCGAGGAACTGGTCGACGCACTGTTCAAGGAATTCGACCGCAACGGCGACGGCGAGCTGTCCCGCGGCGAGTTCGTCGAACTGGTCCGCTACCTGCTCGGCGAGCACGGCATCAAGACCAGCTCGCGCATCTTCGACAAGTTCGACGCCGACCACGACGGCGGCATCTCCCGCGACGAACTGGTCGATCTGATCGACGAGTACGTCCTCTAGGACCGACCCCTCGCCCGCCCCGATCCTTGATCAGGGCGCCTCGAAGCGATCTTCGAAGATCGGCGCCTCGCACAATCCGATTGCCTCCAGATCACCTCGCCAGACGGCAAAGGTGGTCGGCCATTCCTCGGGGAAATAGCCACTGCGCGCGCCGGCGAAGTAGAGCAGGACACCGTTTTCGCAGTCGAAGGGCAGACGGACGTGGAAGACGCCGTCTCCGGCCACATCATCCGGCTCGATGCCATCGTCGCGAGGATAGTCGCTGGCCATCAGGGTGTCGTTGTCGGGCTCGAACATCCAGACCTGCATCAGCACGTCCGGCCAGCCCAGCGGCGCACCACCCGGATCCTCGACCTCGACCGCGGCAACCATCCGGGACGCATCCTGCGGGTCGACGACGGCACTGACCTGGGTCGGCAACTTGAGCTGGAAGCTCAGTGACTCGCCCGAGCTGACCGGGTAGCTGCGCTGGTCGGTCTGCCGCGTGTAATCGAAGCTCGAGGAGGTCGACATCGTCACCGGTGGGCCGAAGATGGGCTGCGGGGTGAGGATCTGCGCGTTCATCTCGAAGCGCTCGCTCAGGGTCCGCTCGGCCGGATCGAGGGGCGGGGTCAGGGTGCGGCCGACGTAGAAGATGTCCTCGTCGATCGGATCGGCCAGCCAGCCGGCGGCACCTCCACCCACGTTGCAGGCCAGGATCGAGGCCAGGGTGGCGCCGCCCGTCTTGGGTCCAAGGCCCAGATCGATCAGATCGAAGATCACGCCTGCGACGACGCCGACGCCGAAGCTGCGCGCACCACTGCCGCCCTTCGCCGGCGGTGGCGGGGCCGCGGGCGGCGGGGGCGGCGGCCGGGTGGCCGTACCCGTCTGGCCCTGGGCCACGGCCGGCGGGCCGATGAAGCGCGGGTCGGCCTCGGGGGGCGGCCGAGGCACGGTCACGTTCAGGGTCATGCTGTCCGTACCGACCTCGAAGGGCTGCGACTGAACCAGTCCGGAGTTCTTTCGGAACGGCTGCGGTGGCAGCACGACCAGGCGGTACAGACCGGGGGGCACATTGACGAACTCGAACTGCCCCTGGGCATCGGCGATATCGATCCGCGGTTGGTTGCCCGGAACGGGAAACAGGGCCACCGTCGAACCGGGCAGGACGATGGGCTGATTGGCGGCATCCTTCGATCGCACGGTGCCGTTGAGGAACAGGGCCCGGATCGTCCCATCGCGGGGCACCATGATCTGCTCGAGCACGGCCTCTTCCCAGAGCGTGCCGGAGAAGGGCGACTTGTGGCTGACCTCGAAGTCCAGCACCTGGATGTCGAACCAGGACGGCAGGCCCTCACCATCGAACTGCTCCGGGGCGACCAGATCGAAGGTCCAGGTGTTGAAGGCGGTCTCGGCCGTGCCGTTGGCAATGCCGCCGGGGAGATCGGTCAGGGTGACGTCGATGTCCCAGACGGGAACCGCCACCTCGATCGAATCGGACAACCCACCACTGAGCTGCAGGGTGAAGGCATGCGATCCGACCGGCGTGCCCGGCGAGGATTGCACCGTGTAGGTCAGCAGGGTCGAGGCGCCGGGCTCGATGGCCGGGACGGACAGCGGGCCGGACAGGACGCTCAGACCCAGCCCCGGCGGCGGCAGCAGGGTGGCCGTGACTCCGGTCGCGGGAGAGGAACCGCTGGATCTGAGGAAGATGCCGAGTTCGACGGTCTCGTCCTTCAGCATCATGTCGGCGGTGCGGGGGGCGATGATCACCGGCGTGGTCGGTCGATGGGGCAGCACGCGCGCGTAGCGTTCCACCGTCAGCCTCGGATTGCGGGCCAGATCGTTGAGGGTGGCCTGCCCGGTTTCCATCGGTCCGCTCAGCACGGACACGACGTAGTCATCGCCCAGCAGATCGGGATCGGCACCGCCGGAGGGAAAGGCCGGCGCCTCGATCAGCAATTGATCATCGAACCAGAGCTGGACCAGCCCGACCTCGAGCATCACGTTCAAGCGCCAGGTCGCCTGTGGATCCAGGCTCACGTTCGCGCTGCCGACCTGGATGCCGGCACTGAAGGGGGCGGCGGAACGGATCGCCACGGCTCCAGCGTCGGATACCGTCGCGTAGACGCGGTGGGCCGGGTTGTCGGCGATCAGGTCGATGCCGTCGCCATCGCCCGGCGTCCAGAGACCGCTGTCCAGCCAGCCGAAGGCGACGATGCCGCCGCCCGTCGGGCCTTCGGTCAGCACCAGATCCACCCCGCGATCCAGAGCCTGGAAGTTGACGGCGGCATCGAGCACGGGAGCGGGACTGGCTTCGATGCCGAAGGGCCCGTCGGAAACGGACTCCCCCGTATTCCATTTGAACGCCACCGTGTCGAAATCCGACTGCTCGAGGGCTACCGTACCGCCCGCCAGCAGCCCCAGCATCAGACCAAGAAAGACTCGCATCCACGGCATGATCGACTCCCCGGAAATGAAAACGGCAGCAGCGTTGCCACTGCTACCGTCTCATGCGGAAAGCCGCCGGTAACTGCGCCAGCGCCGACCCTTGCGGGCCGGCGCGGCTTGGATCGGTCAGCGGTAGATCGTCAGCGTGTAGGCGCCCTGGCTTTCGGAGAAGGAGGTGACGTAGATCGCGTAGACGCCGTCCTCGACCAGGCTGACCACGGCCAGGCTGTTGTTGTTCTCGCCGCCGTCGTCATCGCGGATCAGGTTGCTGCCGTCCGGATTGGAGACGTAGAGCACCGGATCGAACTCGTCGGAGTCGAGCATGATGGTCAGGGTCTCACCGGCCTCGCCTTCGATCTCGTGGCGCTCGTAGCGCGTGCCGTCGTAGCCGCGCGGGGAGTCCGCCGTCAGGCGCCCGCTGATGCTGGCCGCGACGTCGTTCGACAGGGCGGAGACGCTCAGCTCGAAGCGGCCGCTGTCCGAACCCAGGCTGCTGGCGGTGATGGTGATGGTCTCGTCGCCCTTGAACATGTAGTGCAGGCGGCTGTTGTAGCCTTCATCACCGCCGTCGTCATCGGTCAGCTCGTTGCCATTGGCCTCGGTCAGGGTCAGGTAGGCGTCGAAGTCATAGGACTTCAGATCGATCACGATGCGATCGCCCGCCTGGCCACTGAGCTCGTAGCGCATGCCACCGCCATCGCTCAGGCGGCCATTGACGACATCACCGACCTCGATCGACTCGGGCGGCGGCAGGGTGCGGACGACGACCCGGTAGGTGCCGGTCGTGCCGCTGGACAGGGGCGCGGCCACGATCTCCAGGGCACCGCCGCTGGTCATGGTGCGGGTGAAGCCGGCGTCCAGGCCTTCGTAGTCGTCGTTGTAGAGGGTCTCGCCATCAGGCAGGGTGGCGTTGACCGTGGTGTCGATGTTGTCACCGTAGACGATGACCTCGATGCTCATGCCGGCCTCGACCGGGATGACGTGACGGTTGGCCGAGGGATCGCCACCGGCAACGAAGCTGCCCTCGGCAGAGTAGATCTCTTCCTGCGCGGACAGGGAGGACGCGGCCAGCAGGGCGGCCACGGCAAGGCTGGATCGAATCATGGCTCCGAACTCCTTATGAATTGTGATGGTGTTCACCTCCAGAGTATACGGGCGTTCTGGCGAAACCATGACAGACTTGTGGCCGTCAGCGGGCAGGCCGGCGCTGGCGACGACAGCGCTCCGAGCAGTACTTCACTTCGTCCCAGCACTGCTTCCACTTCTTCCGCCAGGCGAAGGGTCGCTGACAGACGGGGCATTGCTTGCTTGGCAGATCGGATTTCTTCATGCCGCCCTAGTGTACCCGGGCGTATTCCGTCCCCCGGTCGACGGGACCGGCGCGTTATGCTCATGGTTCGTATCGAATCCTGATCGAGGAGCGTAGGGCAATGGCAAGGCGCAAGGTGGATGTAGCAATCATCGGCGGTGGCACGGCCGGCATGGTGGCCTGGCGCCAGGCACGCAAGCACACCGAGTCGGTGCTGATGATCGAGGGCGATCGCTTCGGCACGACCTGCGCCCGGGTCGGCTGCATGCCGAGCAAGCTGCTGATCCGGGCGGCGGAGGCAGCGCACGAAGTCCGCCAATCCAGCCGCTTCGGCATCGAACACGGAGAGTATCGCGTTGACGGTGCAGCCGTCATGGCGCGGGTCCGTCGCTATCGGGATCAGTTCGTCGATGGCGTGCTCGAAACGATCGAGAAGATTCCGGCGGAGCAACGCCTGCTGGCGCGAGCGCGCTTCTCGGCTCCGATGGAGCTGGAACTGGAGAATGGCGACCGGATCGACGCCGATCGCATCGTGATCGCCACCGGATCGCGCAGCCATGTGGTACCGATGCTGAAGGCCGCCGGCTCGCGCCTGATCACCAGCGAGGCGATCTTCGACTGGACGGACTTACCCGAATCGGTCGCGGTGTTCGGGCCCGGTGTGATCGGCCTGGAACTGGGCCAGGCCCTGGCCCGTCTCGGTGTGCGCGTCCGGATGTTCGGCGTCGGTGGCCGCCTCGGCCCGATCCGCGATTCGAAGATCCGGGAGATCGCCCTCGAGGCCTTCAACCGGGACTTCCCTCTCGATCCGGACGCTCGGGTGCACGAGATCAGCGCCAGCGAGCAGGGCGTGGACATCCGCTTCGACGATGCCCACGGCGATCCGGTCTCGGAGGGCTTCGAGTGGCTGCTCGCCGCCACCGGCCGGCGCCCGAACGTCGATGATCTGGGCCTGGAGCACTCGGGCCTGGCGCTGGACGAGCGCGGCGTGCCGCGCTTCGACCCCTTCACCCTGCAGTGCGGCGATTCACCGGTGTTCATCGCCGGCGATGCCAACGAGGACCGACCCCTGTTGCACGAAGCAGCCAACGAAGGCCGCCTGGCCGGCCAGAACGCCGGATCCTGGCCGCAGATCCGAGCACGCGATCGCCGCACGCCCCTGGGCATCGTCTTCACCGATCCGCAGATCATCCAGGTCGGGGAGCTGCCCGACGAGGCCAGCGCCGAGGCCGGTCGCAGAATCGCGTCGGGGTCGATCTCCTTTCGCCGCCAGGGCCGCAGCCGCGTGATGGGCCGCAACCTCGGGCGGCTGGTGGTTCACGGGGAATTCGGCAGCGGCCGCTTCCTCGGCGCCGAGATGGCCGGGCCCGCGGCCGAGCACATCGCCCATCTGCTGGCCTGGGCGGTGGAGCAGAAGCTCACCGTCGCCCGCATGCTCGAAATGCCCTTCTACCACCCGGTCATCGAGGAAGGCGTTCGCAGCGCCCTCTACGATCTGAACCATGAACTGAAGAACGGGCCGCCGCCGGCCGGCGACTGCACGGACTGCGGCCCGGGGGTCTGATCGCCAACGGAATATCGAGATTGCCGGGCTGAGCTCGATTTTTCAGCGAAATTCAGCGCTTTTCAGCGCTCGGTAAGGACTTTTCCCCTCGGCCTCTCCATTCTGATGACCTCCGATCGGCGCCCGTTCAATCCAGTTCGGGCTCGATCCAGGACCCATCAAGGAGGGAGACCATGTCCACAAGATCGAGCTTCAAGTACGCCCAGCAGCGGCTGTGTCAGCAGCACCGAACGGCGCTCGCGTCGACCATCGGCGGCGTGCTGGCCGCAGGTTCGCTACAGGCCGCCACGATCACCGTGACCACCCTGGACGATGGCTTCATCGCCGGTCAATGTTCCCTGCGCTCGGCCATTGCCGCGGCCAACAACAACGCGGCGATCGACGGCTGCGCGGCCGGATCCAGCGCCACGATCGATCGGATCGTGTTCGCGCCCGGACTGACCGGAACCATCGCGCTGCAACCCGGTTTGCCGGTCGCCAACTATTGGGATGGCTCCCAGCTTCGTGTGCGCGAGTCGATCGTCATCGAAGGTCCGCCCCTCAACGGCGGCGTACCGCAGGTAGCCGTTCAGGGTAGCGGCGCGGCACCGGTGTTCTACCTGGACCCGCAGGCCGCCCAGGTCACGCTCGCCAATCTCACCATCACCGGCGGCCACTCACCGGCCGAGCTGCCGGGGCGGGCGGGCCATGGCGGTGGCGTGCTGAGCTACGCGCGCATCCTGGAACTGGACGGGATCACCATCAGCGGCAACACGGCCGACCACTCCGGCGGCGGCGTCTGGCATGATCCCGCGCTGCCCGGTGGCGTGTTGCTGGGTCGCGACTGCGTGGTCAACGCCAACGTCGCCGGCCGTGCGACGAATGGTCTCGGTGGCGGCATCGGAGTGCGCAACAGCGCCATCAGTATCAACGCCTGCGCCTTCGTCGACAACCAGGTCGGCGATGCGGGCTACGGTGGCAACGGCGGCGGCCTGGCCATCCAGCAGTCATCGCTGACCGGTGTGGTCGACTCGCTGTTCGTCAACAATACCGCCACCTACGGCAGCGGCGGCGGACTGCATTTCGAGGGGAGCGAAAGCCAGGTCTACCTGGCCGGCAACTTCATCTCCAACAATCTGGCCGATCTCCGCGGCGGCGGTATCTACCTGGATGAGCAGACGCAAGCCGGCCAGAACCCGGCCGTGCTGGAACTTCTCGACAACGATTTCCTGCAGAACCGAAGCTACGCAGCCGGCGGCGGCCTGAGCCTGATCGCCGGCCCGGGCCGGATCGATCTCTCGGACAGCCGCCTGCTCGAGAATCAGTCGATCAACGGCGCTGGCGGCGAACTGCAGCTCACCGGCACCGATCTCGACTGGTTCGGGGGTTCGATCAGCAGCAACCTCGCCTCGGGCTTCGGTGGCGGCCTCTACCTGCGCAGCAGCGACAATGCCCTGACATTCGATCGCCTGGCCTTCTTCAGCAACCAGGCCGACAACGGCTGTGGAGGGGCGCTGTCGATCCTGCCGCAGCTGGCCCTGAGCGGTCCGGACTCGATGGTCGTCCAGGACAGTGTGATCTTCGACAACTCGGCCTCCTGCGGCGGCGCCTTCGATCTGTTCCTGCCCACCAGCAACCCGTCGCAGCTCCTGCTGAGCGCGAACGAATGGTCGGCCAACCGCGCATCCGGCCTTGGCGGGACGGATGGCAACGGCGGCGCCGTCTATTTCAACGGCGGTCAGGATGGTGCGCTGGTCATCAGCAATTCCACCCTGTCCGGCAACCTCGCGGCCCTGTCGGGCGGGGCCCTGTTTGCCCGCGGCCAGGCCAGCACCAGCGTCAAGTACTCGACCCTGGCCTTGAATCAATCCGCAGGGTTGGGGCGGACCATGATCAGCAACAACGCCAGCTGTCTGCTGCGCAACTCGATCATCGCCAGCCCGCAATCATCGGCGCTCGAAGGATCGACGGCCTGCTATCTGGTCCATTCTCTGCTGCAGAACACGAGCGAGTCGGTGTACACCAGCGGTGCCGGGGTCCTGCTGGACCAGGATCCCCTGCTCGGTCCACTGGTGGAAAACGGCGCGCCAGGCTGGACCCTGACCCATGCCCCGGGCGCCGGCAGCCCGGTGATCGATGCCGGCAATGCGTCGCTGAGCACGCCCCAGCATGATCAGCGCGGACCGGGGTTCGATCGGGTGCTGGGCGCGGCGCTCGACATGGGCGCGCTGGAAACACCGGCCACGGCCGGCGACCGGATCTTCAGCGACCGCTTCGATAGCGGGAACTGAGCAGCCAGCCGGCGGCAAAGGCCGCCAGAAGCAGCAGCCCGAACGGCCACCCAGCGACACCGACCCGTTCGACCGGGCCGCGCCCGGGAGGTGTGAGCTGGGACGCGGGCTCGGACGCGGGCAGGGGAATCAGATCCAGACCCAGCGCCTGCTGGTGCGCTTGCCAGCCCTGGTCGAAACGGCCCTCGCTGAACAGGGCGATCGCTTCGATCAGGCGGGCGTCGCGGATCAGGTCCTGGTGTCCCCGCTGTCCGGCCATGCGCCCGAGTCGAGCGACCGCTTCTCTGGCCTGATCGCTATCCCCGGCGGCGATCAGCGCCAGTGCCTCGAGGCGCAGCAACTGGTGCTGAAAGCCGAACGGGGCGTCCGGACCCAGTCGCTGCTGGCTGTCGCTGAAGGCCTGAAAGGCCGCGACCGCCCCGCCCGGCTCGCTCAGATCGATGAAGCCGCTGGCCAGTAGCGCCGATGCCTCGGCCTGGGCATGGGCATGCACCCGGGCCAGGCGCAGGGCCTGCCGCAGACGCGCGCGCGCCAGGCTGGTCTGTCCGGCACGAAAATCCAGCCGCGCCAGGCCGATCTCGGCATCGACGCGCAGATGGATGGATTGACCCTCCGGCAGCTGATCGATCACCGCCAGATAGGCCAGCCGCGCCAGCGCAGTCTCGCCCTGGCGCTCGTGATTGAGGCCGAGATTGAACTGCAGGATGGGCAGCTGGGCCGTCAGACCGGCGGCCTCGAGATGCCGCTGGCTCCGCTCCAGCCACTGTCTTTCCTCTGCCCAGTGACTGCCTTCTCGATACGTTCGAGCCAACCGCTGCGCGGCGATCGCCGCGAGCTGGACCTGCCCATTGACCGTCGCCAGATCATAGGCATGGGTAAAGGCCGGCACCGGATCGACGCCTGGTTGCAGCGCCTGCAGATCGGCCTCCATCAGGCTGGCGCGTGCCTGCCAGAGCGGCTGCCCCAGGCGCTCGGCAACGGCCTGAAACTCGCTCACCACGACCCGCGCCCGCTCGACCTCCTGCTGGCGGATCCACAGGGTGGCCAGGTTGTTGAGGGTACGCGCCTGGCCTTCGAGGTCGTCCAGCGTCCGCTGCAGTTCAAGCGCGCGATCGTAGAAGTCCGCGACCTGCCGGGGCCGGGCATCCTGCTCCTCGTGCGCCACCCCGAGATTGCTCAACACGGTCGCCAGCTCGACCGGGTTGCCGCTGGCCTCGAAGCCGGCCAGCGCGGCCTGCCAGTGGTCGATGGCCTGCTGATGCTGACCGCGGTAGAAGTGCAGTCGACCGAAGTGCTTGTCGAGCAAGGCGCGGGCGTCGATCGCGCCTGGTAAGGCTTCGAGCTTGTCGCGCGCCTCGGACAGGGCCTGCTCGGCCAGTTCCAGATCGGCCGGCAGACTGGAGTCCGCCAATTCGAGCAGGGCATCGATCGATTGTCCGGCGAGCACCGCGGCGGATGCCTCGGGGAGGCCTGCCTCGGCTCCAGCCATGCTCTCACCGGGGACCGTGCGGTCCATTCCAGGCCACAGCAACCAGACCAGCAGGACCACGATCAGAGCGGCGCCGGTCCAGAGGAAGCGCTGGACGGCCCCGTTTCGATGACCAGCGTCGACACGGGCAGGGAAACCGTCCCCAGCCGCCAGCTGTTCCGCCTTGCAGGCCAGGCGATAACCCATCCGATGGCGCGTTTCGATGCACTCGCCCGCGCCAGCGTCCCGGAGCTGGCGCCGCAGCAGGCTGATGGTCTTGTGCACCGCCGCATCACTGACCACGCGCTGTCCCCAGACGCAGTCGATCAATCGATTCTTGTCGATGATTTCCGGCCAGGCGTCGATCAGAGCGATCAGCGTGGCCACCTGCGAGGCCTCGGCGGTGATGACCCGATCACCGCGGCGGATCTGCAGGCTCGGCTCGTCGACGATCAGTTCGCCGATTCGCCAGCGCCGGTGCTCTGGATCGGGAGAGGAGGTCATCGGTGGCGGGCACGCTCGACGCGGATGGCGGGACACCCCGCCCCGCAGAAGGCCTGGCACATGATTAAACTCGGCAATCGAAGAGGCTTTAAAGAGTAGCTTTGGGGCGAGCGTTCGTCCAGCCGGCCCGGCTCGAGCCGATCAAGCCACCGTGATCCCGGATGAGGAAGCCCGACATGCCCCAGACCGAGCTGAGCACCCTGCCCACACCGGCCCTGTTGATCGACGCGCAACGGATGGCGGGCAATGTCGATCGAATGAATCAGGCCATGGGTCGCCTCGGCGTTCCGCTTCGCCCGCATCTGAAGACCGTCAAGAACGCGGCGCTGGCCCGGCGGATGCTCGCCGGCCATCCCGGCGGGGCCACGGTCTCGACCCTGGCCGAAGCCGACTATTTCTTCGCGGCCGGCATCGAGGATCTGACCTACGCCGTGGGTCTGGCGCCCGGCAAGCTCGGCGAGGTCGCCCGGCGCCAGCGGGCCGGTATGAAACTGACCCTGCTTCTCGATGCCCCGGCCACGGCCCGGGCCCTGGTCGAGGAATCGAAGCGACTGGGCGAACGCTTCCAGGTGCTGATCGAACTGGATGCCGACGGGGAGCGCGGCGGTCTCGACCCGGCCGATCCGGCCCTGATCGAGACGGCAGGCCTTCTCGTCGAAGGCGGACAGCACCTGGCCGGCGTCCTCGTCCATGCCGGTGGCTCGTACGCCTGCCGGGACGAAGCAGCGTTGATCGCCATGGCCGAGCACGAACGACGAACCGCCGTGGACGCAGCCCAGCGCCTGCGCCAGGAAGGCTTCCTCATCGACACGGTCAGCGTCGGCTCGACGCCCACGGCCCTGTTCGCCCGGGACCTGAGCGGCGTCAGCGAGGTACGGGCGGGCGTGTACGCCCTGATGGATCGGGTCATGGCCAGCCTGGGCGTTTGCGCCCTCGACGACATCGCCGTGTCGGTGCTGACCGAAGTGATCGGTCATCGCCCGGAGTCGGGGGAGCTGCTAGTCGATGCCGGCTGGACCGCCCTGTCCCGTGACCTGGGCAGTACACGAGGTCGATCAGCGGGCGACTACGGTCTGGTCTGCGACCTGGAAGGCGCGCCGCTGGCGCCTGAACTGCTGGTACTCGGGACGCACCAGGAGCATGGCCGGGTCGGTCGCTCGGATGGACAGGCGCTGGACCTGGATGCCTTTCCGATCGGGCGTCGCCTGCGCATCCTGCCCAACCACGCCTGCGCAACGGCCGGTCAGTTCGAACGCTTCTGGTGGCTCGACCAGGGACAGGTCGAGGCGATGGAACGCTGTCGCGGATGGTGACCCGGCCAGCCGAGCAGCTGGCCGGGTCAAATCCTCAGGCGGGGCTGAAGGCCGCGACGTCGGCGCGAGCCCGCGGCACCAGGCGGAACAGGCGTTCCGTGTCCTCGGGACAGGCGGCCGCACCGATCTTCCAGTCGGCCATTCCCCGCTCGCGCGTGGCCATCAGATCGATGACCTGCTGGCGCGCGGCGTCCTTCTTGTAGCCGTAGAAGAGCAGGGCGAAGCTGTCTTCCTGTACGCAAACGGCTTGCGCCTGCGGAAACTGCTGGCGCAGCCACTGGGCGAATTCCTTCTGCCCATCGGCGCTGGTCGTTCCTTGATGCTCGAGCATGACCAGGGTCAGCTGCTGCGCTTTGGAAACGGCATTTTCAGTCAACTGGCGATTGAGCCAGCTACGATTCGGCAGACCGGTGACCTGATCGACAAAGGCCTTTTCCTCGGCCACGGCGCTGCGCTCCCGCTCGGCGGCGCGCCGCTTGCGAATCGCATTGGTATCGCCGAAGGACACCACCAGGGCCGAGGCCAGGATGGCCAGGGTCGCGAAGGTGATCGGCCCGATGGTCCATCCCGTCGTCAGTCCACTGGCCGTGGTGCAGATGCTGTCCGGGGCGAAGCTCGCCGCCCACATGCCCGTGTAGTGCATGCCGCAGACCGCCACGCCCATGACCAGTGCCGCGCCCAGGCGCAGGCCCACGTCCTTGAAGTTGCGCACGCGGCGGAGCCGGGCCGCGATCAGCAGGGTCACGATGCTGGCCGCCACGGCGATCAGCACGGAGGCGGAAAAGAGCAGGGGATCGTACTGGATGCCCGGCTCGATGCGCATCGCCGCCATGCCCGAGTAATGCATGATGCAGATGCCGGCGCCCATGACCAGACCCGCCGGGATGACGATGCGCGGATCGGGACGATCCGGGTTCTTGCGAAGCAGGGCCAAGGTCCAGAGCGCCAGGCCGGACACGGACACGGCGGCGATCCAGGACATGATGGTCAGCGGCCCGTCGTAGACCACGTCGATCGGCAGATCGAAGGCTTCCATGCCGATGAAGTGCATCGACCAGATGCCGGTGCCGAAGGCCACGGAGCCCGCCAGGATCCAGGGCGTGGGGCGGTTCTGCGGACGCAGCACCTTGCCCGCCATTTCGAGGGCGGTGTAGGCGGCGATGACGGCAACAATGTACGAGAGCGCTACCACTGGCAGCGCGTATGAACCTTCCATGGATTTCCCCTCCTTCAGGGCGATCGCGCTGGAACAGTCGCGAAGGATTCGCGCTTGTCAGCTCGACGATCGGAAAACTGGGGAGAGCCTAGAGCTCTGGAGTCAACGGCCAGTGATCCCGAAGTCAAGGAGTGGTGAAGCTCATCGGCGCTTTCGGTGCAATGGCCAGCTGCCCAGTTCATCGCGCCCGCTCAGCAGATAGCCGAGCTGGAGGTCGCTCGCGAGCGCCGATTCGACCCTGGCGGCACAGCCCGGTCGACCCGCCAGCAGCAGCTGGTCTCCAAGGGCAAGCTCGATCTCGGGATCCGGGTAGAGCAGGTCCTGCTGGCTGCGGCGGAGCAGCAGGGGCTCGACCGGCAGGGCCTGTGGCCAGCGCGAGCCGTCGCGGAGCAATTCGCCCAGGCGCACGGCCCGGCCAGCCGCGATATGGGCCGCGACCGCCGGCGAGCGCCGATCACTGATCCGCAGGCTCATGAACTCCGGCGGCCGGTCCGGGGAGTGATCGCTGAGGCGCCGATACAGGTCCCAGGCCATCTCGTCGCTCTGCTCGAGCAGTTGATCGAAGAAGTCCAGCACCAGGGGGGAGCGGGTGCGGCTGAGCATCAGACCGGCGATCACCACGCTGGGTTGGGCGAGCAAATCGGGGTGGGCGGCCCGCATCAGCTCCTGGCTGGACAGGCCGTTCTCGACCACGCCGATCCACAGCGCCGGATTCAGGGCCCGGGCGGTGATCAGGATCGAGAGATTGTCCGCGTCGTCTTCCGTGGTCGCCAGCAGTCCGGCCGCCTCGCGCACGCCACCGGCCTCCAGGGTTTCGGCCTGGGTCGGTGGCCCGTCGATCGCGCCCTCGGGCAGGGTTCCATCCCTCGAGGACTCGGCCAGAACCCGGACCTCGTACCCCAGCTCGATCATGCGCTTCGCCAGGGCCTGACCCAGGGTGCCATGCCCGCAAACCAGCCAGGGCCCTCGCGGCAGTTCGATCGGCGCCGGCCGCAGGGCCTCAGGCCCGGAGTTCATCCACTGGTAGAGCGCGAACATCGCCGGCTTGGTCAACACCAGCTCCAGGCGCCGCACGTATTCGTCGACCACGTTCACCACCTGATGGGTATGGAAGGAACGCATGTTTTCGGCCACGCCGTGGTCGTCGGCGCGGGCCTGGACGATGCAGCGCTGATTGAGCAGGCGCGCGGAAATGGCGATCTTGAGGTTGGCCTGATCGTCGCCGGTGACGGCAAAGACGCCGAGGCACCAACGGCTGCGAAGCCCGGCCTGGATCAGGTTCTCGGGCAGGCGGGCATCCATTCGGAAGGGGGCGACATCGACGCCGTGGGCCTCGACGACCAGGTGGTCGATCTTGTCCGGATTGGTGTCGAGCACGACCACCGGGTGGCGCTGGGCGGTCAGCGCCCGGGTCAGGGCGCGGCCTGTGTCGCCGTAGCCGCAGACCAGGTAATAGGGCTGGTTCAGCCCGCGGATCGCGCGCTGGAACCGCGCTCGGCGCATCATCGCGCGAAAGGCCGGGTCCTGGATCAGGGAGACGATGGTGCCGATCGAGAACAGCCAGGCGATCACGGTCAGGTAGATGCTGACCATGGTCCAGAGACGCTGGGCCGGCGAGAAGGGGTAGGGCACTTCGCCGAAGCCGATCGTCGAGCCCGTGTAGGACACGATATAGAAGGCCTCGAACAGGCTCAGACGCCAGGGATTGCCCTGATCGTCCACGCCCGGCATCAGGGTGAAGCCCACGGTGGCGATGGCGTAGGCCGCGATCAGCACGATCAGCGGCGTGCGCATGCGCCGGAAGAACAGGTAGATGAACGAGTCGTTCATCGAAACGGGCTCAGCGCCGGATGCCCGCCGCTTCCATGGTCATCAGCACGACCGAGAGCAGGTTGGCCAGCAGGGCGCCGCCGGACAGGGAGACGATGGTGGCCATCACCGCGGGCGTCAGCCCAGCCTCGGTGACGTGCACCGCCACCGCCCAGACGATGGCCGCGGCAATGAGCTGCAGATCGACGACCAGGCTGGAGGCCAGCAGCATGGCGCTCATCTGGGAGCGCTCGCCGAGCTTGAGCACGGTGGCGATCAGTCCGACCACCAGGGCGGCGAACAGCTCGTAGACGTTGTGATGGTCGGGATTGTCGATATCGCCGATGAAGAAACCGAAGTTCAGGGTCAGTGCCAGCAGCACGAAGAACCCGAACACGACCTTGCCCATGTTCATGCCAGCCCTCTCTGGAGACGTTCGAAACCTCGGGCCATTATGCACACCCGCAGGCGCAGCGATGAACCCTGCCCCGATCAGGGTGCGAGTCGCTAGCTACCTGCCGCCAGTCGATGGAGCACGTCGACCATCTCGTCCACGTCCCGACGATGGGTTCGGTGACAGACCGCGGCCAGGCGCAGGGTGTAGCGCCCGTCGAGGCGGGTCGAACTCAGGAAGACCCGACCGTCGTCGAGCAGGGCGTTCATCAGGGCCTGGTTAGCCGCATCGCCCTCGGGCAGGCGGAAGGTGACCACGGACAGGTCGGGCTCGGGGCCGACCTCGAAGCGGCCGCCCTCGATCATGCGCTGGCGGAAATAGCGGGCGAGCAGCAGTTTCTCTTCCAGCGCGGCACGGAAGGGTGCCAGGCCCAGCACCTGCAGCGGCAGCCACAGGCGAAGACCCCGGAAATGACGCGTCAGCTCGGGCGACAGGTCGGCCGGCGAGGCCTCGTCCATGGCGATCATCGTGTCCTGCAGGTAGTCGGCCTGGCCCGAATGCGAGGCGCGCAGGCGCTCACCGTCGCGGACCAGCACCACGCCGCAGCCGTAGGGCAGGAACAGGGTCTTGTGTGGGTCCATCACCACCGAATCGGCGCGCTCGATGCCGCGCATGCGCTGTCGGCCCGCCTCGGTCAGCAGGAAGAAGCCGCCGTAGGCCGCGTCGACGTGAAACCAGAGGCCCTGTTCACCGGCAATGCTGGCGATCGCCTCGAGAGGATCGACCGAGCCGGTATTGGTGGTGCCGGCCGAGGCCAGCACCATCCATGGCTCGAGACCCTCGGCACGGTCGCGCTCGATCTGCTCGCACAGGGCCTCGGCGCGAAGCCGATGGTTGCCGTCCACCGCGATGCGGCGCTGAACGATGCGACCCAGACCGGCCAGATGCAGGGCCTTGTCGACGCAGTGATGGGTGTGCTCGGTCAGGTAGATGACCGCCTTCTCGATTCGCTCCCCCTCGATGCCATGGGCATCACGGGCGGCCACGATGGCACTGAGATTGGCGATGCTGCCGCCGGAGGACAGGGCGCCGGCCGACCCCTCGGGCAGGCCCACCAGTTCGGCCATCCAGCGCACGAGCTGGTTTTCCAGGCGCACCGCCCCCGGGCTGGCGAAGAACACGCCCGAATAGCGATTGGTGATGGCGGCCAGAAAATCGCCCAGCGCCGAGTGGAACAGCCCACCGCCGGGAATGTAGCCGCCGAAGCGGCCAGACGCCGTGGTGATGCCTTCGTGGTCGACGTGAGCGTCGAGGAGGCCCAGCGCGCGCTCCAGGCCGATGCCCTGTTCGGCGATCGGCTGCTCGAGCAGTCCCGCGGCCCGGCCGTCCCGATGGACATAGGCCGGCGCATCGTCGAGGGCTTCGAGGAAGGCCTCGGCGTGGGCCAGCGCCTGCTGTCCATCTCGCCGGCGCTGGTCCGGACGTGGGTCGAGCTGACGCGCCTGCGCTTCCAGCTCGCCGAGTCGCCCGATCAGTTCATCCGAGACCATTTCGCACCTTCGAGGCTTGTGGTCTAGCGGCGACCGCGCTTCTTGCCGCGCGGGCGTTCTTCACGCACCTGGATGCTCTGGCCATTGAGCTCGGCACCGTCCAGTTCGGCGATGGCAACTCGCGCCTCGTGGCCTTCCATGTCGACCATGGCCACGCCTCGGCAGCGGCGGGTGAAGATGTCCATCGGCAGCTTGATGCCGCGGACCGTTCCGCAGCGGGAGAACAGGGCGCGCAGCTGACTCTCGCGAGTCTCGGGGTGGATATTGCGAACGAACAGGGTTTTCATGGGATGCGGCCTCCTGGCCGGGTCGTCGGCTCGGCCAGCAGTCAGGGTCCGTCAGCGCAGAAGGCAGGACGTTCTTGAGAGTCGGTTCGAGCGAGTGATGAAATGACGGATCGAATGTGAACTCCAGACATGGGCCCGAAGGTGCATGGAAACAAGGGAACTTCTGAACAACGATGCCCGGAGCGCGCTTCGAACCGACCCGCTCCGGAGAATGAAGAAAAAATCCCGCAAACGTCAGAAAGAGCGTATAGTGCAAAGCGCTGCGGAACACAGCAGTGGTCGAAGTTGATCGTATTCCTTTCCGTTTACCTCTCAATCTCCTCCATTTCCTGACTTTCCATGGCATGACCGGATGCGGTCAGGCAAGTCCTGCGCGTCCGTTTTTTACTTCAATACAAGGCAACATCAATATGTCCAGCAACACCGGAACCGTGAAATGGTTCAACGACGCGAAAGGCTTCGGCTTCATCTCCCAGGACAACGGCGGCGCTGACGTCTTCGTCCACTTCAGCGCCCTGACCGGCTCGGGCTTCAAGAGCCTGGCCGAAGGTGCAAAGGTCGCGTTCGACGTGACCAACGGTCCGAAAGGCCCGCAGGCCGCCAACGTGGTGACCGTCTAAAGCACAGGCACTGCCTGCAGCTGCTCGACCCGTTCATCCGGGTCCGAAGAACCCCGCCGCCGGCGGGGTTTTTCGTTTCCGGACCCGACTCCGGATCACTTGAATCCGATCCCGGACTCAGGCAGTCTCCCCTGCGTGAACGCTCGCACTCAGAACAAGAAGAACCTGGGCACCCTGCTGCTCGAGCTCGGTCGGATCAGCGAGGCCGAAATCGAGCGCGCGCTGGAGCATCAGCGTCTGCAGGGCGGTTATTTCGGGCAGGCCCTGGTGGATCTCGGCATCGTCGAGCAGGACGAGCTGGATTTCGGCCTGGCCTCCCAGGCCAACATGACCTACATCGAGCCCGATCCCGTTCGGATCGATTCCGACGTCGCGGCCCTGGTGCCGGCGAACTGGGCCCAACGCCACAACGCCCTGCCGATCGAGGTCAAGGAAGGCTGGCTCACCCTGGTGGTCGACTCGCCCCTGAAATCGGGACTGAGCGAAGAACTGGCCAAGCGCACCGGGCTGTCGGTCAAGCTGGCCCTCTGTTCCGCCCGACTGCTCCGCGAAGCCATCCGCACGGTCTACCGCCTCGACCCGGTCAGCCAGAAACCGGACCAGGTACTCAGCCTCGAGGCCTTCTGGTCACTGGCGACCTCACCGCCGGCGACGCGCTGGGGCCTGACCGTTCGCCGCAATCAGGTGCTGGGCTGGATCGAGAACGAGGGCGAGTTCCAGCGCCACACCCTGATGCACAACTGGCTGGTCTTTCTCGATCGGATTCTCTCGCCACCGCCCTCGCAGATCCTGCCTGCACACGGCATGCGCCGCTGGCGCGCCACCGTGCGGCCGGATCAGTCGCCCGGCGCGGTCATCGTCAACAGCCTGACGGGTCCCGGTGGTCATGATCTCGAATTCGAGCCGCTCAGCGAGAAGCTCCGTGATCGCCTGATCCTGCCCTCGAGCAGCCAGATCTCGACGCTGCGCCAGGAAATCCAGCGCCGTCCGACCGTCCTCGCGGTGCACAGCCCGAGTGGCCAGACCGCCCGTGAACTCGTCACGCGCCTGCCGCAATTGCTGTTGAAGAACGACCATCGCTCGGTCTGCATGCTGCGAGAGGGCGTGCACGCGATCAGCGAGGACATCCTGGTGATCGCGCCCCCGGACGAGGGCGAGTACGAAGACACCTTCAATTTCATCGAGCGGCTCAGGCTCGATGCCGTGGGTCTGGAGATCGACCCGGTGGCCAGCCCCCTGTGGGAACGCGCCATCAAGCTGGCCCCGCTGGTGCTGGTGGTGCTGTCGGGGATGGACGAGGATCAGCCCCTGCCGCCAGGCATCAACTGGCTGCTGGCCAAGTTCGACGAGAACCAGCCCGACTGGGAACTGGTCTGATCACGCCTTGAATTCGAGGGCCGGCCCGCCTGGCGGACCGGCCCCGATGTCCGTGGACGGCCTCAGAACGGCCAGAGCGACCAGAGCTGGCCGGCCAGGCCGAGGCTGATCACCGCCAGGGACGAGAGCAGCAGACCGATCCGGCTGGCCAGACCGATGTCGGTGCGACGGCGCCAGGTCTGGGCCAGGGCGAAGACGGCGAACAGCACGCTCAGCGGACCCAACCAGGCAAAGTACATCGCCCAGGGCACCATGCCGAAGATCAGCATCGCTTCGTTGACCTCGCTGGTGGCGTAGGCCGCCAGGCCCAGGCCGATCATCCAGCTCGCGGCCAGACCCGTGGCCAGGAAGACCAGCAGGCGGCTACCGCCGGCCGGGTCCAGATAGTGACCGTTGAAGCGACGACCGATCCAGGCCAGCGGCAGGATGAACGCCGCCAGCAGGCTGATGCCGGCCGACAGGCCGAACCAGGCGCCGTGGGCCTTGAGCCGGTCCTCGTTCTCGCCCATCAGGGCCAGGGCATCGGTGGCCAGCGAGGTCCGGAAATAGGGCGCGATGAACTCGGCCGCTTCCTCGCCTTCGTCCACGCACTCCCGATCCAGCGGAGCCGAGGGATCATCGTAGTAGGCGTTCAACCAGTCGCCGGCGCACTTGATGGATCGGGTGGGCCCGTGACCGGCGTGCGGAAACACGACCAGCTGGCCGTTCTCGAAGCCCGGCATGATGTACTCGGCCAGGGCCACCGGGGTGATCGGATCCCAACGACCGTTGGCCACGATCACCGGCAGATCGGTTTGCACCGGCGCCGACTCGGCCGGGTCTCGCCGCGGCAGACCCGCCTCGCGACAGCGCGCCGGGCCTTCTTCCGTCACCGCCTGGTCACCGAAGGCCTGAGCCAGAATCGGGTGCAGTTCGTGATCCTCGGCCGCGAAGCGAGCCGCCGTGTCCACGTAGCCGTCCTGGCAGCGAACCGCCGTGGCCATGCCCATGGAAATACCGATGCCCATGCCACCGCCACCATCGCTCATGGCTTCGGCCAGGCCCTTCCAGAAGGTCCGGTCGTCGCTCTCCACCACGCGGGTCAGGCCATCGACGATCGCCATCAGGGCCGGGTGATTCTTCTGCTCGTACATGAGGCTGAAGGGCAGACCGGCCAGGACGTTGGCAAAGATCGTGATCTCGCCTTCGGGATAGAGCTCGCTGGCCTCGACCTCGACGGTGACGGGATTCTCGTTCAGGGTCTGGATGGCGGCCATGTAGCGCTCTCGCAGGCCGTCGTAGACGCGCGCGCAGTCCGGCTGTGAATCACAGGCCTCGAAGAGACGATCCAGATTGGCCGTATGCCAGTGCGGCAGGCGCATCAGTTCGCCCAGATCGAGGGGCACGATGGCGTCGATGACGGCGGCGCGGATGCCTTCCTCATCGACTTTCATGTAGGCCTGACCGAGCACGGAACCGTAGGAGATGCCCCAGACGTTCCAGTCCTCCAGGCCCAGCGCCAGGCGCAGGGCCTTGACGTCGCGGGCGTTCTCGAAGGTGTGGTAACCCGTGACGTCGACGCCACGCTCGATGGCTGAGCGGATGCAGGCCTCGGCCTGATCGTAGCCGGCGCGTTCGGCTTCGGCCTGATCGGAGCTGGACATGCCGGCCCGGTTGCGGCCGTCGAAGAAGGGGCAGAAATCGCCCGAATTGCCGATGCCGCGCTGCTCGAGAATGTAGAGATCACGCCGGGAAACGAGGCGGTGATCCTTCAGGCGGCGAACATAGCTCTCGACGGTCACACCCGGTCCGCCGGTCAGGTAGATGACCGGGTCGTCACGGGTCTCGACCTCGTTGTCCTCATGGTCCTTGCCGGTGGCCGCGATGCGAACGTAGTGCAGTTCGATGGTCCGGCTGCCCGGCACTTCCCGATTCTCCGGCACCTGGATCAGACCGCATTCGATCTCGCCGGGCTCGTAGTCGATGCGACCGCGGAAGGGGCAGACGACGGTGTCGGGCTCGGGATGGCGCAGCCACTCCATCTCGACGTCGACGGAAGCCTCGGCCAGAGCCTCATCGACCGGGGTTTCTTCAGCGCTGAGGGCCTCGGCCTGATCGGCCAGCTCCGCCACCGCCTCGTCGACCACCTCCGGCATCGTGGACTCCGGGTCCTGCGCATGGGCCGACAGGGCCAGCAGGAAGGCGGTCATGAAAAAGAATGTGTGACGCATCGGTTTCCCTCGAATTGATTGAGCCTCAGCCTGCACCATACCCAGCCTCGCTGGCGCCGACCAGTGCCATTCGTTGGGCCGGCCGCGACCCTGTGAAGGTATGATTCGGGACTGACGACCCGTTTCGCGAGTACCCCCAAAGCCATGAACGATCGCATTCTCCTCGGCGCCGGCGCAAAGCAGATCCACCTGGATGGCCGCTACGCCAATCGCCACGGCCTGGTGGCCGGCGCCACCGGCACCGGCAAGACCGTCACCCTGCTGGTGATGGCCGAAGGCTTCTCCCGCATGGGCGTGCCCGTGTTCATGGCCGACGCCAAGGGCGATGTCGCGGGCCTGGCGGCGGCGGGAACGCCGCACCCGAAGATCGACGAGCGCATCGAGAAGATCGGCATCGAGGACTACCGCCAGGAACCCAACCCGGTGGTGTTCTGGGATCTCTGGGGGAAGCGCGGCCACCCGGTGCGCACGACGATCACCGAGATCGGCCCGACCCTGCTGGCGCGGATGCTGGAACTCAACGACACCCAGGAAGGCGTGCTGAACGTGGTCTTCCGGGTGGCCGACGAGTCGGGCCTGCTGCTGCTCGACATGAAGGACCTGCGCTCCCTGCTCAACCACGTCGCCGAACATCGCCAGGAGATCAGCGCGAAGTACGGCCTGGTCAACACCGCCAGCATCGGGGCGATCCAGCGCCGACTGCTCGCGCTGGAGAACGACGGCGCCGAGCACTTCTTCGGCGAACCCGCTCTGGCCCTGGAGGATCTGATGCGCACCGACCTGTCGGGCCGGGGCGTGATCAACATCCTCTCGGCGGAGGAACTGATCCTGAAACCCCGCCTGTACTCGACCTTCCTGCTCTGGCTCCTCTCCGAGCTGTTCGAGCAGCTGCCGGAAGTCGGCGACCCGGACAAACCGAAGCTCGTGTTCTTCTTCGACGAGGCGCACCTGCTCTTCGACGACTGCCCACCGGCCCTGCGCCAGCGCGTCGAGCAGGTCGTCCGCCTGATCCGATCGAAGGGCGTGGGCGTGTACTTCTGCTCGCAGAACCCGGACGATGTGCCGAACGAGGTGCTGGGGCAGCTCGGCAACCGCGTCCAGCACGCGCTGCGCGCCTACACGCCGCGTGACCAGAAAGCCGTGCGTACGGCCGCCGAGACCTTCGTCCCCAATCCCGCCATCGACGTGGTCGAAACCATCACCACCCTCGGCACCGGCGAAGCCCTGGTCTCGATGCTGGGTGAGAAGGGCGTGCCGCAGCCCGTCGACCGCGCCCTGATCTCGCCGCCGCGCTGCCGCATGGGCGTGCTGAGCGAGGAAGAGCGAAGCCAGGTCCGCGGCCGCAGTCCGGTCGGTGGCAAGTACGACACCGTCCTCGACCGGGATTCGGCCCACGAAATGCTGGCCCGCCAGGCCGAGCAGGCCGCGATCGCCGCCGAGCAGGCGCGCGCGGCCGAGGCCGAAGCCGAAGCCGCCGAAAAGGCACGGGAGGCCGAACAGCGGTCTGGCGGTCGACGCAGCAACCGGCAGAGTGCGGGCGAAGCCTTTCTCAAATCGACCCTGCGCAGCGTCGGCTCGAGCCTGGGGCGGGCCCTGACCCGCGGGCTGCTCGGCAGCCTGATGCGAGGCCGTTGATTCCAGAACCGACCCAGAACGACCGGACACCGATACCCCGATGAAGACCCTCTACCGCCTGGCCCTCGGCCTGCTGCTGCTTCCCGCCGTTCACGCGGCCGACCCCCTGTCCATCGCCGAAATCCATGGCGATGGCGTCGAGCCACGGTTCGTCGACGAGCAGGTGACGACCGAAGGCATCGTCACCCTGGTCCTGCCGAGACAGTTCTGGATCCAGACGCCCTCGGAATCGCCCTCAAGCACGCGCGACGGCCTGGAGGTGTTCACCGGCGACCCGGCCGCCGTCAACGTGGGCGATCGGGTTCGGGTCACGGGCTTCGTCAACCGTTTCCGGCGCCCGGACCGTGAGAAGGACCTCATGGTCACCCGGCTGATCCAGCCCGAGATCGAGGTGCTGGCCCGGGGTCAGGCGCTCCCGGCCGCGATTCCCCTCGGGCAGGCGGGCTGGCAGGTGCCCGACAATCTTGCCGACGAGAATCCTTCCGTCGATCCCACCGCCAGCGCCATCGACTTCTGGACCCACTACTCGGGCATGCGCATGGTGGTCGGCGAGCACCGGGTCATCCAGGCGACCAATCGCTTCGGCGACACCTGGGTGCTGCCGGCCACCGAGCATCCACGACTGAACGAGCTGGGCGTGCTGGCCGCCAGCCCCGACGACCTGGACCTCGAACGGATCCTGATCACGGCGAACCCTCGCTTGCAGCCGGAGGACGCGCCGCCGGCCCTGCCGGGCTCGCACTTCACCCGGATCGACGGGGTGGCGAACTACGCCTTCGGCCAGTTCCGCGTGACCACCCGGCATGCCCTGGAACCGGTCGAGGTGGCGATCGAAATCCGCGACACCCGGCTCCATCGCGGTCCGGAGCACCTGACCGTGGCCAGCTACAACGTCGAGAACCTGGACCCGCTCATCGAGTCCATCGAGCGGGTGAACGGGGAGCGGGACATCGATGACGACATCGGCTCCGGCCGCATGGCCCGGCTGGGGGAGCACATCGCGATTCTCCTCGCCGGCCCGGACATCGTCGCCCTGCAGGAAATCCAGGACAACAACGGCGCCGAGCAGGGTGATGTACTCAGCGCCGACCGCACGCTGACCGCCCTGATCGAGGCCGTGCGCGCCGCCGGCGGGCCGGACTACGCCTTCATCGACCTGCCGCCACCCGCCCCGGATGCCTTCGGTGGCCAGCCCGGCGGCAATATCCGCAACGCCTTTCTCTACAACCCGGCCCGGGTCGAACTGCTGCCGCCCGGCCCCCGCCAGATCGACGACCCGGCCTTCGCCGGTTCACGGGCGCCCCTGCTGGCGGGCTTCGAGTTCAATGGCCACCGCCTGATGCTCATCAACAACCATTTCAGCTCGAAGTGGGGCAGCAGCCCGCAGTTCGGGGAGCAGCCCCAGATCATCGGCGGCGAGGCCGAGCGCCCCGCCCAGGCCGACGCCCTGCGCCGGCTCCTCGATGCGGAGAACGCCTGGGGCGGCGAGGCGCACTGGATCGTGCTCGGGGATCTGAACGACCACTGGTTCAGCGAGGCCCTGAGCCACCTGAAGGCCGAGGACAGCGTGCAGCCCCTGATCAATCTCATCGAGACCCTGCCGGAAGCGGATCGCTGGACCTACCTTTTCAGCGGCAACGCCCAGGCGATCGACCATCTGCTCGTCACGCCCGAACTGGCCGAACGCGCCGAGTTCGAGATACTGCATCCCAACGCCCGCTTCCCGGACCAGGCCGCCGACCACGAGCCGCTGCTGGGTCGCTTCCACCTGCCGCCCGCCGCCGAGCGCTGAGCGGACTGGCATACTGAGCGCCGGAACCCAAGGAGTCGCCCCATGCTGATTCGATCCCTGCTGCTCGGCAGCTGTCTCTGTCTGCCGGTCTGGGCCAGCGACACCGGCGGTGAACCCGGCCTGATCCGCAACATGATGGACATGCAGTACTTCAGCCACAAGCTGGGCCTGGCGATCGACGCCGGGCACATCGAGCTGGCCGACTTCTATGCCCATGAAATCGAAGAGACCCTGGAGCAGGCGGCTTCGATCGAGTCCTACAAGGGCCAGCCCGTGGGCCAGCTGGTCGAAGGCATGCTCGAACCCGCCTTCGAGCGCCTGGAAGACGCCCTCGACGAGGCGCCCGATCAGGCCAGTGCGCGTTTCGACGCGCTGATCCAGGCCTGCAATGCCTGTCATCAGGCCACGGGTTTCGGCCTGATCCGCCTGCAACGGCGCCATGACAACCCCTTCATGCAGGACTTCAGCCGCCCCGAGTGAAGTCGCCCCCCGAACGGGGCGTGACCTTCGGACTATGGAATCCCGGGGCCGGGTTCTTTACCCTGCAGGCTCCCCGATTTCCGAAGGTAATCCACCATGTCCCTGTTCAAGCATGCCCTGACCGCGCTGCTGCTGGTCGGCCTGTCCACCCTGTCCATGGCCGAGCGCGCCGAGCCGCTGTCCTACCTGGACGAGCTGCCGCCGCAGCTGGATCGCGACCTGTTCTTCGGCGACCCGGAAGTCTCCGGCGCCCAGCTCTCGCCGGACGGTCGCTTCATCACCTTCCTGCGCCCCTACCAGGGCGTGCGCAACATCTGGATCAAGTCCATCGACGAGGCCTTCGACGAGGCGCGTCCCCTGACCGCCGACGACAAGCCGGTCCCCGGCTACTTCTGGAGCCGCGACGGCCAGTACGTGCTCTACGTCCAGGACAAGGGCGGTGACGAGAACTTCCACGTCTGGGCCGTGAATCCCGACGGCGAGGTCGAGGCCGAATCCGGCGTGCCCGCGGCGCGCAACCTGACCGACTTCGACGGCGTGCGCGCGATGCTGATCAGTCGCCCGAAGAGCCGTCCCGACGAGCTCCTGGTGGGCCTGAACGATCGCGACCCGGCCCTGCACGACGTCTACCGCGTCACCATCTCCACCGGTGAGCGGGAGCTGGTGATCGAAAACAACCAGAACATCGCCGGCTGGTTCGCCGATCTGGATGGCAATCTCCGCATGGCCATCCGCCAGGACAGCGAAGGCGGCACGGAAGTGCTGCGCGTCGCAGACGGAGCCCTGGGCGAGGTGATCTATCAGTGCAGCTGGCAGGAAGCCTGCGGCCCGATGCGCTTCCACGCCGACGGCGAACAGATCTGGTTCCAGTCCAACAAGGGCGATGAGGTCGACCTGATCGGCCTGTATCTCATGAATCCCGACACCGGCGAGCTGACCCTGGTCGAGCGTGACCCCGAGGGTCAGGTCGACTTCAGCGGTGCGGTGTTCCACCCGGTGACCGAGGAACTCCAGGCCACGGTCTATGTCGGCGATCGCACGCGCATCTACCCGAAAGATGATGCCTTCGCCGCCGATCTGGCCTTCCTGCGTGAGAATCTGCCCGAAGGCGAGATCGGCCTGCCTTCGCAGACCTCCGACGGCCGCCTGGCCCTGGTCAGCCTGTCGCGTGACGTCGATCCGGGTTCGGTCTACGTCTTCGATCGCGAAGCGCGGAGCGTCGAACTGCTCTACCGCTCGCGTCCGGAACTGCCGACCGAGCATCTGGCCAACATGCAGCCGATCCGCTATCAGGCCCGCGACGGCCTGGAGATCCCGGCCTATCTGACCCTGCCGCAGGGCGTCGAGCCGCGCAATCTGGGCGTCGTCGCCGTCATCCACGGCGGCCCCTGGGCACGCGACACCTGGGGTTACAACTCCCTGGCCCAGTTCCTGGCCAACCGCGGTTACGCCGTGATCCAGCCGAACTTCCGCGCCTCCACCGGCTACGGCAAGGCCTTCCTGAACGCCGGCAACAACGAGTGGGGCGATGCCATGCAGGATGACATCACCGATGGCATCCAGTACCTGGTCGACCAGGGCATCGCCGATCCGGAACGGGTCTGCATCATGGGCGGCTCCTACGGCGGTTACGCCACCCTGGCCGGCATGACCTTCACCCCCGAGCTCTACGCCTGCGGCGTCAACATCGTCGGCGTGTCCAACCTGATCAGCCTGCTGAACTCGATCCCGGCCTACTGGGGTCCGGCACGCAAGATCTTCACCCTGCGCATGGGCGATCCGGACACGGAGGAAGGCCGTGCCCAGCTCGAGCGCCAGTCGCCGATCAACCACGTCGACAAGATCGAGCGCCCCCTGCTGATCATCCACGGCGCCAATGACCCGCGCGTCAAGCAGGCCGAGGCCGATCAGATCGTGGTCGCCATGCGCGAGCGTGGCCTCGAGGTCGAGTACATCGTCGCTCCGGACGAAGGCCACGGCTTCCGCGGTCGCGAGAACCGCCTGGCGATGTTCGCGCGCACCGAAGAGTTCCTGAGCACCCATCTGGGCGGTCGCTACCAGCCCGAAATGGCCCCGGACATCGCCGAGCGCCTGGCCGCCATCACCGTCGATATCGACACGGTCGTGGTCGAGAACGTGGCCGACGAACTCGACGCCGCCCGCACCCTGCCGCTGCCGGCGGTCGATGCGGACCAGATCGCCACCGGCTCCTTCAGCTACCTGACCACCCTGGCGCTGCCGAACGGCGAGATGACCATGGAGTCGACGCGCGAGATCGCCCGCAGCACGCACGAGGACCGCGAGGTCATCGAACTGCGCACGAGCAGCAGCTCGGCGATGGGTGAACTGGCCGACCGCTTCATCATCGACGGCACCAGCCTGCGACCGATCCGCCGCGAGACGAGCCAGGGCGCCGCCACCATCACGATCGACTACTCGAGCCGTGAGGTCAGCGGTTCCATCGAGATGGGCAGCAACCAGATTCCGGTCAACATCGAACTGGAGGCACCGGTCTTCGGCAGCGACACGGGGCTGGAAGCCGCTCTGGCGGGCCTGCCGTTCCGGGACGGTCTGCGCACCGTCGTGCGCGTGGCCGAAGTCGGCATGCAGCAGCGCGTGCGTTACTTCCAGGTCCAAGTCAGCGGTCCGGAATCCGTCGAGGTTCCCGCCGGCAGCTTCAACGCCTGGAAGATCGAGCTGAACGCCCTGGACGGCGAGGGCGGCGACCAGACGATCTGGGTCTCGGCCGAAGCGCCGCACCGGACCGTGCGTATCGAAGGCAAGCTGGCCCCGCAGATGGGCGGTGGCGACTACTCGACGGTGCTGACCAGCGCCAACGAGTAAACCCTTCCGATTCGGCAACGATCGATCCCGGCGGGTTCGCCCGCCGGGATTTTTTTGTGCCCGATTCCGGGCCAGGGCGCTTCGACCTGCTGAAGCCTTGAGCAGGATCGCCCCGGATTGCTCGAATTCCATGCACTTCCCACCGTCGCTGATCCATTCGCGGATTCCGCCCGGGCCCAGCCCGACGGGCCCTAGGGAACCTCTGAATAACTCTGCACGGAGCGCGTTTCGGTCGGAAAAGCCGCAGATCGTGTGGTGCGACGCGAGTGACAGTAGCCGTAGCTACGGCCGAGTGGCGCGACGCGCGAGGTGCGGCTTTTCCGGCAGCTTGTCATCACAATCGCCAGATGGGAAGGGCCTTTGCGGGCCTTCCGACGTGTTTCGACTCGCTCATTTGGAGTGACCAAACCACACGCGCTGATCGTTTCGTCACCAGGCGCTTCTTGCCTTGGGCAAACCGCACCTGGCACGAAACGGCGCTCGCCGAAGCCACGCCTGCTGAGCCCGCAAAGACGCCTTCGCGCCCGCGCAGAGTTATTCAGAGGTTCCCTAGCCAGGATCGAATCGATCTGGCACGGGAGTTGCTCCTGTTCATTTCGGGTCGCCATGCACACCACCGGAGTCCGAACATGAAACTGGTCACCGCCATCATCAAACCCTTCAAGCTCGATGACGTCCGTCAGGCCATCGCCGAAGCCGGCATTCAGGGCATGACCCTGAGCGAGGTCAAGGGCTTCGGCCGCCAGAAGGGCCATACGGAGCTCTACCGAGGGGCCGAGTACAAGGTCGATTTCCTGCCCAAGCTCAAGGTCGAGATTGCCGTGGCCGACGAAGACGTCGACACCGCCATCGAGGCCATCCAGGAGGCCGCCGGCACCGGCAAGATCGGCGACGGAAAGATCTTCGTCACCGCCCTCGAGCGGGTCATCCGCATCCGTACCGGAGAAACCAACGAAGCGGCGCTGTAAGCGTCCGGGAGACGATTCATGGAAGCTGCGATCGACATTCGATACGCCCTCGATACCTTTTACTTCTTGATCTGCGCCGCCCTGGTCATGTGGATGGCGGCGGGCTTCACCATGCTCGAGGCCGGCCTGGTCCGAGCCCGCAACACGGTCGAGATCCTGACCAAGAACGTGGCCCTGTTCGCCATCGCCTGCCTGATGTACCTGATCTTCGGCTACACCCTGATGTACCCGGAGGCCGGCGTGAACTCGGTCTGGCCCGGCATCGGTTTCCTGCCCGGCGCCGACCACACGGTCGAGGCCGTCATGGCCAGCGAGGGTGAAACCTACTACTCCGGCGCCGCGGACTTCATGTTCCAGATGGTCTTCGTCGCCACCGCCATGTCCATCGTGTCCGGCGCCGTGGCCGAGCGCATGAAGATGTGGTCCTTCCTGGCCTTCGCCGTCGTCATGACCGGCTTCATCTACCCGCTGCAGGGCTACTGGAGCTGGGGCGAGGGTTTCCTCGATGGCCTCGGCTACAGCGACTATGCCGGCTCCGGCATCGTCCACCTCGCCGGCGCCGCCGCGGCCCTGGCCGGCGTGCTGCTGCTCGGACCCCGGCGCGGTCGCTTCGGGCCGGACGGCAAGATCAACGCCATCCCCGGCGCCAATCTGCCGCTGGCCACGCTGGGCATGTTCGTGCTCTGGATGGGCTGGTTCGGCTTCAACGGCGGTTCGGAGCTGAAGGTCTCGGACATCGAATCGGCCAACAACGTCGCCCGGGTCTTCGTCAACACCAACCTGGCGGCATCGGGGGGCCTGGTCGGCGCCCTGATCATCGCCCGCCTGATCTTCGGCAAGGCGGACCTGACCATGGCCCTGAACGGTGCCCTGGCCGGCCTGGTCTCGATCACCGCCGACCCGCTCTCACCGGGCCACGGCCTGGCCGCCGTCATCGGCCTGATCGGTGGCGTGCTCGTGGTGCTCTCGATCATCGGCCTCGACCGCCTGAAGATCGACGATCCGGTCGGCGCCATCTCGGTGCACGGCGTCTGCGGCATCTTCGGCGTGCTGGCCGTGCTCGCCTCCAACGACGAGGCCACGCTCCTCGCCCAGCTGACCGGCATCGGCGTGATCTTCGGCTTCGTCTTCGTCTCCAGCATCGCGGTCTGGCTGGCCCTGAAGTCGACCATGGGCCTGCGCGTGGACGAGGAAGCGGAATACGAAGGCCTCGATATGGCCGAATGCGGCATGGAGGCCTACCCCGAGTTCGTCTCGTCGCGAAGCGGCTGATCGCTGCAAGCGCAGGGGGAGTGCGGTGGCCCGGGGGAGGCCGGGCCACCGCGAATTTGGGGTGGCGGGAAGTGGCGCGGCCGGCGGTCGGGCCACTCCCCGCTGAGGGTTTGGGGAAAAAGCTTCGAGGCCGCTTCTGGCTTGCAGCCTCCAGCATCGGCTGAATCCTGACGGGGGCAGGGCATAATCAGCGCTCGTCCAGACCGGCCCCGAGGCCATGCCCGAATTACCTGAAGTCGAAACCACCCGCCGTGGCCTGGCACCCCTGACCGAGGGGCGGGCCATCGCCTCGATCACGGTTCGCCAGCCGCAGCTGCGCTGGGCCGTGCCTTCGGAGATCCAGCGGGCCGAAGGCCAGCGCGTCATGGCCATGGACCGGCGAGCAAAATGGCTGATCTGGCGCCTGGAGTCGGGCTGCATGCTCTGGCATCTGGGCATGTCCGGCTCCTTTCGCGGCTGGACCGACCCACCCGAGCCGGGCAGGCACGACCACGTCGACGTGCAGATGGCCGGTGGGCATCTGATCCGCTACACGGACCCGCGACGCTTCGGCGCCCTGTTCTGGGTCGAGGGCGATCCCGCCCAGCACCCGCATCTGATCGGTCTGGGACCCGAGCCCTTCGATGCGCGCTTCGACGGCGACTACCTCTGGCGCCTGAGCCGCGGCCGCCGGGTGCCGGTCAAGAGCTTCATCATGGACGGGCGGACCGTGGTCGGCGTCGGCAACATCTACGCCTCCGAGGCCCTGTTCACCGCCGGCATCCACCCGCGCCGACCGGCCGGCCGGATCAGCCGCGAGCGCTACCGGCGCCTGGCCCGGGCCATCGTCGACATCCTCGACCGGGCAATCGAGGTCGGCGGCACCTCCCTGCGCGACTTCACGGTCGGCGACGGGACACCCGGCTACTTCGGCCAGTCGCTCAGGGTCTACGGTCGCGACGGCGAGGCCTGCCCGGGCTGTGGCGCGCCGATCAAGCGCGAAGTGATCGGCCAGCGCAGCACCTTCTTCTGTCCAACCTGTCAGCGCTGACCCGGCGTGCAGGCCGCTCGCGCTATCTTGGGGCACTGAAATTCGACCAGGCGTCCACCGTGATGCAACGAACTGCCGCTTTCCTATTCGGTCTTCTGCTGCCCGGCCTGCTGCTTGCGGCCGGCAGTGGTCCCGTCCAACGCGACCATCTGCAGGCCGAGCTGGTCAGCCGGGTCGACAGTGTCCAACCCGGCACAGCCCTCGAGGTCGGTCTTCGTTTGCTGCCCGACCCGGGCTGGCACACCTACTGGAAGAACCCGGGCGATTCCGGCCAGCCGACGGAAATCGCCTGGACCCTGCCCGAGGGCGTCATCGCCTCCGGGATCCGCTGGCCCTTTCCCGAGGCCATGCCGATCGCGCACCTGATCAACTACGGCTACGACGGCGAACATCTGCTGCCCGTCACCCTCGAAATTCCGGACGAACTGCCCCTCGACCGCCCCCTGCGCATCGAAGCCTTCGCCGAATGGCTGGTCTGCGAGGAAATCTGCATTCCGGGTGAGGCCACGCTCGAATTGACGCTGCCGGTCAGTACGGCCGAGCCCGAAGCCGACCCCGGCTTCGCCGAACTGTTCGCCTGGGCCGATCGGCGCCAGCCCGAGCTCGCCGACTGGCCGGCCCGCTACAGCAGCGAGGGCGGCCAGCTCAGCCTTCAGATCGATGTCGGCGAACGCGACGATTCGAGCCGCTGGGCCTTCTTCTCGGCGGTCGCCAACGTGGTCGATCATGCCCAGCCCGCCACGATCAGCGCCGGTGAAGGGCAGCTCCTGGTCAGTCAGGCCCTGTCGCCCTTTGCCAGAGGCGTGCCCGACCCGCTGGAGTTCGTGCTGGTCGACACGACGGCCGAGCGAGCCTGGCAGCTCCGGGCCGAGGCGGGCGCCCTGATCAGCACGGGAGACAGCGCGGCCGCGCCCACCCCGCCGCTGTCCTGGCCGTTCGCCCTGGTTCTGGCCCTGCTCGGCGGACTGCTGCTCAATCTGATGCCCTGCGTCTTTCCCGTCCTGTCGATCAAGGCCCTGAGCCTGGTCGAACATGCGGACGGGGATTCGCGAGGTCACGGCCTGGCCTACACGGCCGGCGTGATTCTGAGTTTTTCCATCCTGGCCGGGGTGCTGCTGGCCCTGCGCGCCGGGGGCGAAGCCGTCGGCTGGGGCTTCCAGCTGCAATCGCCCTGGATCGTGGGCGCGCTGATCTACGTGCTCTTCGCCCTCGGCCTGTCCCTGTCCGGCCTGGTCCAGTTCGGCACGAGTCTGATGGGCGCGGGGCAGGGCCTCGCCGAGCGCTCGGGTCGAAGCGGATCCTTCTTTACCGGCGTGCTGGCGGTGATCGTCGCCAGCCCCTGCACGGCACCGGCCATGGGCTCGGCGCTGGGCGCGGCCGTGTTCATGCCCTGGCCGATGGCCTTGAGCGTGTTCATCGCGCTGGGCCTCGGCCTGGCCCTGCCGATGCTGCTGCTGAGTTTCCTGCCGGCCCTTGGCCGCTGGCTGCCCCGACCGGGCCCCTGGATGGAAACCTTCAAGCAGGCGATGGCCTTTCCACTCTATCTGGCCGTGGTCTGGTTGCTTTGGGTGCTCGCCCGGCAGACCGACGCCAATGGCCTCGCGGCCATCCTGCTCGGCCTGGTCGCCCTGGCCTTCACGCTCTGGCTGCTGGGCAAGCGGGATCGCGGGCCCACGCTTTCGGTCATCCGACATCTGGCCATCGTGGCCGGCCTGGTCGTCAGCCTGGCGTCTCTGGGTGCGGCCGTCCGCTTCCAGTCCGCGCCGGCCGAAGCGGCCGACCGCTGGTGGGAGGCCTACAGCGCCGAGCGCCTGAGCGAACTGCGCGCCGACCCCGAGCGGGCCGTGTTCGTCAACATGACCGCCGACTGGTGCGTGACCTGCCTGGTCAACGAGCAGGTCGCCCTGAGCACCGAGGCCGTCCGCGAGGCCTTCGCTGCCAACGGGGTCGTCTACATGAAGGGCGACTGGACCCGACGCGATGCCGCCATCACGGATTATCTGGCAGAGTACGGGCGCAACGGTGTGCCGCTGTACGTGGTCTATCCACGCGATGGTGGCGAACCGAGGATTCTGCCGCAGGTGCTCACGCCGGGCCTCGTGATCGAGGCACTGGAATCGCTCTGACGGCCGGCTTGTTCGAGTTTCGAATCTGCAAGGAGATACCCAAGATGCTGCATCGATCCATCGCTCTACTGATCAGCTGCTTCGCCCTGGCCGCACCGCTGGCCGCCGCCCCGGTGATCGGCGAGCCGGCGCCGGACTTCGAGGTCGTCGACACCGCCGGCCAGACGCACAGCCTGTCCGACTTCGCCGGCCAGACCGTGGTGCTGGAGTGGACCAACCACGACTGCCCCTACGTGCGCAAGCACTACACGGGCAACATGCAGGACCAGCAGCGCATGGCCCGCAACGAGCACGGTGCGGTCTGGCTGTCCGTGATTTCCTCCAGGCCAGGCAGCCAGGGGCACGTCACGCCGGAGCAGGCCGACGAACTGACCGCCTCGCGCGACGCCTACCCGACGGCCGTACTCCTCGACGAGTCCGGCGACATGGGCCGCGCCTACGATGCCCGCGTCACCCCGCACATGTACATCATCGATGCCGACGGCATCCTGCGCTACATGGGCGGCATCGATTCCAACCCCAGCTCGAACCCGGACGACATTCCCGACGCCACCCAGTACGTGGTCCAGGCGCTCGGTGAAATGGCGGCCGGCGAGGCGATCAGCGAGCCCCTGACCCGCCCCTACGGCTGCACGGTCAAGTACTGACCGGGATCGAATGCGGAACGCTTTGACTGGCGACCGGCTGGAGCCGGTCGCCCTGTTTCTTGCCCCGCGAACCGATCAGGATGGCGCCCGAAACAGCGTGATCCCAACCCAGATGAACCAGACGATCTGGGTCATGCCGAACACCGCCCCCAGGGCGGACCAGGCCGGGACGATCGTCGCCAGGCCCGCCAGGCCCACCAGCACACCGAGCCAGGTCAGCATGACGGGAAAGCCCTGACCCCGACGCAGGGAAGAAACGCTCAACAGCAACACCCAGAGGCCTCCGACGATCTCGACGCCGCCGCCCAGGCCCGACTGAATGACGCCCAGCGTCGACCAGAGCTGCGCCGCCCCGTCCGGATCTGTCGCCTGCATTTCCGACACGGCCGACAGGCCCACACTCGCCACCATGCCACTGGCGATCACCAATCCTGACCAGATGTAACCGAAGGGGGTGGCGACGGACATCAAGGGCGGGTCCGTGGGCGCCAGTCGGTGGTGAAGGGCGGCGGTCAGGATGACCAAGGCCACGCCGAAGACCACGTAGATCACGAGGTTCCAGAGCTGAAAAAGCGCCTCCCGCTCCAGGAGGTACTCCAGCTTCTGGAGCGCAGACCAGCCCTCGACGTTGCCCGAATCCATCACCGTAACCAGCAGCGCGAAGCCGAACAGATAGCAGAACGCCTGAGTCAGCGCCGCGCAGGCGCCCGCCCTGGACAATGTCTTCATCGTTTCCTTCCTTTCGAATCAAGCCCTCAGGTTAGGGCAGGGATGAATGGCCGGACATGTGCCGAAAGTGTCGAAGATCGGCGCCCGCCGGCCGAGTCTGATCCAGTGCTCCTGGAGCCTCGCTCGAGGCCGATGCATAATGCGTGTCTCCTGGGGGCGGGAAATCTGCGTAGCGTGGCAAGTCACAGCTTCGATCTCGATGGCATCCGACGCCTGGTCGCGGGCGCAGGTCTGGCGGCGGCGATGCTCGTTTCCCAGGCGCTGGCCGAGGGAGAGCCGGACATTCGCGCCATCCTCGATCAGGCCCGGGAGATCAGCTACCACGCCCACTGGCAGGAGGCACAGGCGCTCCTCGACGAGTTGGCGCCGTTCATCGACCAGGCCGAGCTGCGCGAATACGCCGACTTCCAGCTCCTTCAGGCCCGCCACCTCGTGCTCGACGATCGCACGGAGGAGGCTCTGGCCCTGGCCGGGGTGCTGCTTGAGCGGGATCTGCCGACCGATCAACGACTGCGTGCGCTGCAGTTCCGCGCCAACGTGGGCGTGCTGCTGCGCCGCTACGAGACCGCCTTCGAATCCCTGAGCGAAGCCCTGAACATCGACGTGGACCTCGAGGATCCGGCACCGGTGATCGCGACCCTGAACATGGCCGCCTACATGTTCGGTCGAGTCGGCGAACACGAACTGGGGATCGAGTACGGTGAGCAGGCCCTGGCCATCGCCGATCGAACCGATCAGCCCAAGGAGGCCTGCGTGGCCCTGCAGCGCCTGGCACCGGTCTACAAGTGGGCCGATCGGGCCGCGGAGTCGGAAGCCGCCTACCGCGAAGGCATCCGGATCTGCGACGAGGTGGACAACGCCCTGTTCGTGGGCGTTCTGCAGCATGGCCTGGCCGATCTGCTGCGTCGGCAGGGACAGGCCGGGATCGCGCTGCCGCTGGCCGAGGCCGCAATCACGGCCCTCGACGAGGCGGTCTATCGCCTGGGGGAATTCGAGGCGCGGCTGGTTCGCGTCGAAATCCTGCGCGAACTCGGCCGCCTGGATGCGGCCTGGCGCGACGAGCTGATCGAGCTTCGCGACTTCTTCAGCGATCGGGGGCTATGGGATCAATCCGCACGCCTGACCCTGCTGCAATCGAAGCTGGCCGAAGCGAGTGGGCAGTTCGATCTGGCGCTGCAGCGCCTGTACGATCATCTCCACGCGCGCGAGCAGTTCCTGGGCCGGGAGCGGGCCATGCGCCTGGCCTACCTGCAGGTCGAATTCGACAGCCGGATGCAGCGCCAGCAGATCGACCTGCTGCGGGAAACCGCCCGTGCCGCGGAGCTGGAGGCACAGACCGCCGTTCAGCAGCGACGACTGCGAAGCTTCGGCTGGCTGCTGGTCGGCCTGGTGGTGCTGACCCTGAGCAGCCTGCTGTTGCGCGCCTTCGCCGGTCGTCGCCAGCTCATCGACCAGGCCCGCCACGATGGCCTGAGCGGCCTGGCCAATCACACCTGGTTCTTCGAGCGGGCGCAGACCATGATCGATCAGGCCCGGGCCGGGCCGGGCGCGGAGCGCATCATCGTTCTGATCGCCGCCGACATCGATCACTTCAAGGAGGTCAATGATCGCCATGGCCATCGCATGGGCGATCGCGTCCTGGGGCGGACGGCCCAGCGCCTGCGAGAAGTGTTTCCGGACACGGCGCTCGTCGGGCGGATCGGTGGCGAGGAGTTTGCCGTACTGCTGAGCGTGGCCAGGGTGGAAGAGGCGATCGACTGCATCGAGCGCTTCCGCCGGACCGACACTCGATTCGTCGGCCCCGAAGACCCGCCGATCACGGTCAGCTTCGGACTGAGCTGTGCCCGAGCCGAGGACGATATCCACCGACTTCGTGCCCGCGCCGACCAGGCCATGTACCGAGCCAAGCGTGCCGGCCGGGATCGCTACGAGATCGATGCCTCCTGCCTGCCGGACCAGAGCTGATCCCGACCGCCCTCGTGCTCACCACCCGCAGCGAGCCTGCCCGCCCATCGACACGGATCGGCACGCATCGACACGGGCGCTGCCGTCCCGAACGCTCTATAGTTCATCCAGCACCCATCGGACCTGAACCGCATGTCTTCGAAACGCCCTTCCGGACACCTCGACACCGATTGCATCCACGCCGGCGCTGAAGCGCTGCCGGCGCCCTTCGGGGTCAACACGCCGATCGTGACCAGCTCGGCCTTCGACTATCGCCAGGATCATGTGCGCTATCCGCGCTACCACAACACCCTGAACCACGAGGTGGTCGCGCGAAGGATCGCCGCCCTCGAAGGCGGCGAGGCCGCGATGGTCACGGCCAGCGGCATGGGCGCGATCAGCGCGATCTTCTTCTCCCTGATGCAGCCGGGCGACCACGCCATCCTTCTCGACGGGCTCTACGGCGGCACGATGGATCTGGTCGAGGGCCTGCTCGCCCCCCTGGGCTTTCGCTTCTCGATCTGGAACGGGCAGCCCGAGGACCTGCCCGTCCTGATCGAAGAACGTACCCGCCTGATCCACGTCGAGTCCCCGACCAATCCCCTGATGCGGGTCGTGGATCTCGCTGCCACCGCCCGGATCGCTCGCGAGCAGGGCGTGGTCAGCGTGGTCGACAACACCTTCGCCACACCGATCTGCCAGCGACCGATCGAACTGGGTTTCGACCTCGTGATGCACTCGGCCACGAAGTACTTCGGTGGCCATTCGGACCTGCTCTGCGGCGCCCTGATCGGTTCGAGCGCGATGATCGATCGCCTGCGCCCGAACGTCATCCGCCTTGGGTCGAGCCTCAATGGACAGGACCTGTATCTGCTGGAGCGCTCCCTCAAGACCCTGGCCGTGCGGGTCGAACGCCAGACCGCCAACGCCCAGGCCCTGGCGACCTGGCTGCATTCCAGGGACGGCATCGATCGCGTGCACTACCCCGGACTGGACAGCGATCCCGGACATGCGGTGGCCAGGGGGCAGATGCATGGCTTCGGCGCCATGCTGGCCTTCCGCCTCGATGACGATCGGGACCCGGAGGCCTTTCTCGATGCCCTGCGGATCATCCAGCCGGCGGTCAGTCTGGCCGGGGTCGAATCCACCATCGGCCAGCCAAGCTACACCTCCCATGCCAAGCTGAGCGCAGAGGAACGCGCCCGCCTGGGCATCGACGAACGGGTGATGCGACTGTCGGTCGGCATCGAAGCCCTGGCCGATCTGAAGCACGATCTGGACCAGGCCCTGGGCTGAGCGGATGCCGTCCGTCTGGCGCCAATGGCCCCTGCTGCTCAGCCTCGCGCTGCTGGCCTGGGCGCTGTTTGCCCAGCCCAGTCTCAGCGGCATCGCGGGCGGCGTCGCCCTGTTCCTGCTCGGCATGCGCTCCCTGGAACAGGGACTTCGCCAGCTTGCCGGCGGGACCCTGCAACGCGTTCTGCAACGAAGCACGGACCGACGCTGGAAGGCACTCGCCTTCGGTGCCCTGACCACCGCCCTGAGCCAATCCAGCTCGCTCATCTCGGTCATCACCATCGCCTTCCTCTCGGCCGGGCTGATTCCCCTGGTCGCCGGCATCGGCGTGGTCTTCGGCGCCAACCTGGGCACCACCTCCGGCGCCTGGCTGGTCGCCGCCTTCGGCCTGAAGGTCGATATCGCGGCCTGGGCCCTGCCGCTGATCACCTTCGGCGTGCTGTTCCAGTTCCTGCGCGACCATCGCCTGCAGGGCAGCGGGCAGGTCCTGCTGGGCATCGGCCTGGTCTTTCTCGGCATCGACTACATGAAGACCGGTTTCGAGGCCTATCAGGCCATCGTCGACCTGAGCCGCTATGCGATGGACGGCCTCGCCGGACTGCTCGTCTACACCCTGATCGGCCTGGCGGCCACGGTGCTGATGCAGTCCAGCCACGCCACCCTGATCCTGACGATCACCGCACTGGCCGCAGGCCAGCTGAGCTACGACAACGCCCTTGCCGTGTCGATCGGCGCCAATATCGGCACGACGGTCACCGCCCTGATCAGTTCCATCGGCAGCCAGATCGAAGGGCGTCGACTCGCCGTGGCGCATCTGATCTTCAATGCGGTCACGGCCAGCGTCGCGCTGATCGCCATGCCCCTGTTTCTCTGGGCCGTGGATGCCCTGTCGACGCTGATGGGCATCCGGCCGGACTCGCACACGATGAAGCTGGCCCTGTTCCACACCCTGTTCAATCTGGCCGGCCTGGTGCTGATGGTGCCGATGATCACGCCGCTGGCCGCCTGGCTGGAGCGCTGGCTGAAGGCCGCGCCGCCGAAGGTGGACCAGCCCCGCTTCATCAACGATCAGCTGCTCGAAAGCCCGGCCCCGGCCCTGGCCGCGGCTCGCCTGGAGCTGTTGCGGCTGTTCGACCACGTGCTCGCCCTGGTGGCGCGGGTGCTCGGCTTCGAACCCGCCGAACTGCGGCGGCTCAAGGACCCCGAGCTGTTGTTCAGAGAAGCGCCGCAGGGGCACGCCGTGGACGTGGACGCGGTCTACCTCGAGAAGATCAAGCCCCTGCACGGTCTGACCCTGAGCTTTCTGAGTCGGCTACCGGCCACCGGCTTCCGCGCCGAACAGCTCAGCCGCCTGCGGCGCGCCAGCCGAACCCTGATCGAAGCCGCCAAGGCCGCCAAGCACCTGCAGAAGAACCTGTTGCGCTATCCGCGCGATGGCAACGAAGCCCTGAGCGAGACCTATCTCGCCCTGCGCGCCCGCCTGGGCTGGCTGGTCCATCACCTGCTGGACCGGGAACACGAAATCGACGAACTCGATCTGGAGACCTGGCTCGCCCAGCTGGAGCTCACCGCGAAGGACGCGGCCGCCGAGGCCGACCAGGCCCTGGACGAACTGATCCGCCGCCGACTCATCGCCTCCGAGCAGGCCACCTCGATGATGAACGACAACGCCTACGGCCAGCACCTCGAGACCAATCTGCTCGAGACCGCGCGACTGCTGATGCCGGAACTGGCCGATCAGGCCGAAGAGACTCTCACGCCCAGCGGCTGAAGGGCTTACGCACCAGGCCGGAATTGGAATAGCGGGGGTCGTCGGTGACGTCGGCACCGAGCCAGGGTGGCCGTTCGAAGGACTCGCCGAGCTCGCTCAGCTCGACCTCGGCCACGATCAGACCTTCGTTCTCGCCGTGGAATTCGTCGACTTCCCAGACGTGATCGCCGAAGGGGACGAGATAGCGGGTCTTGTCGATCCAGGGGTGGTGGCAGAGCGCGAGGAGGCCTTGCGCATCGGCCAGGGGGATGGGGTATTCGAATTCGCTGCGGGCCGGGCCGTCGGCGCGACCCTTGATGGTCAACCAGGCCTCGTCGCCGGCCACCCGAACCCGGACCGTGCGGTCCGGGTCGGTGGATAGATAAGCCTGGATCAGCCGGGTGCCCCGGGCCCCGGCTTTCCAGCTGGCGTCACGAACCAGGAACTTGTGCTCGATCTCGGTTCCCATCGCCGGATGCCGCGGGCTTCAGCGCCCGCCCGGCTCGGCGAAGCGCGTCATCCAGTCGCGGACCTCGTGGTACCAGTAGATCGAGTTGTTCGGCTTGAGCACCCAGTGGTTCTCGTCCGGGTAGTAGATCAGACGCGATTCGATGCCGCGGGACTGCAGGGTGCGGAACAGTTCGAAGGCCTGACCGACCGGTACGCGCAGGTCCTGCTGACCGTGCACGATCAGGGCCGGGGTGTCGAACTCGCCCGCGTAGTAGTGCGGTGAGATCTCGCGGTAGATTTCCGGCCGTTCCCAGAAGTCGCCGAAGCGCGTCGCGTGGACGGCGAAATCGGCGGCCATCTGCGAGTACATGTTGTAGACCGGTGCGTGGATCAGCAGGGCATTGAAGGGGTGGTCCTTGCCGAGCAGGATCGAGCTCAGGTAGCCGCCGTAGCTGCCACCACCGGCGACCATTCGGTCCTCGTCGATCCAGTCCTTCTCGGCGAACCATTCGGCCGCGGCAATCGTGTCGTGGTAAGGCGCGGTCAGCCAGTCCGGGTTGATCGCGTCGGCGAAGTCCTGACCGAAGCCGTTCGAGCCATGGAAATTGTGCCAGGCCGTGACATAGCCCCAGGACGCAAAGGTCTGGGCATTCCAGCGGAAATGGAAGCCGTCGGGGATCGCATTGTGCGGGCCGCCGTGGATGAGCAGGAACAGGGGGTATTCCTTGTCCGGATCGAAGCCCGGCGGGTAGTGCACCCACATCTGGATGTCCTGGCCGTTGTAGCCGGCGTAGGTGACCGACTCGTAGGTGCCCAGATCGACCTCGGCGAGAATCTCGTCGTTGAAGGTATCCAGGCGCTGGATGTCACCGTTGGCGGTGTCGATGCGCACCACGCGCGGCGGGTAGAGGAAGCTCTGGTTGCTGGCCACGAGGGTGCCGTCAGCGGCGATGCTCAGGCCCCCGAAGCTGGTCGGACCGGTGATGGCACGCGGCTGGCGACCGGCCAGATCGAGGTAGAAGACGCGCGGGTTGGGCGCATCGGCCACCACGGCGAACAGGCCGGCGCTGTCCGGTGCCCAGATCATGCTCGACAGGGAACGGTCCCAGCTGGCCGTGTGGTTGCGTTCCTCACCACTTTCCAGATCGCGCACGATCAGTCGGGCCGTGTCGGCGTAGAAGCCATGCAGGCTCTGCCGCGCCCAGGCCAGTTTCTCGCCATCCGGGCTGAAGGCCGGCGAACCGTCGTTCGAGGTGGCCTCGGCCGAAAGATTCACATACTCGCTCTCGCCGAAGGCGGCCAGCAGCAGCTCGTTCTTGGGGTCGACGGCCGTCGGATCGCTGTCGCTGGCAAAGACGAAATGGGACTCGGCCGGATGGACGTCATAGCTGTCGGCGCCCTGGAAGGAGCGCGGCAGCTGGCGACCCAGGGGCTGGGTCAGGCCTTCGACCTCACCGCCGGCGGCAGGGATCCGGAACAGGTGCACTTCGCGGGCCTCATCGATCCAGTGATCCCAGGCCGCATACGGCAGGGCGTTCCACTGGTGCGCCGTGACCTTGTCGTTCTTCTCTTCTTCGAGGCGCGTGACCATCCCGTCCCAATCGAGCTCCGGCCAGATCGAGGACAGGAAATACAGGTGCTCACCCACCCACTTGATGCCGGACACGCCGGTCGGCACTTCGGTCAGGCGCGCGGCTTCCCCCGGGCCGTCCATGTCGAGCACGTAGATCTGACCGGCCTCGTCGTCGTCGCGCTTGCTGACGAAGGCCAGGCGGCGGCCATCGGGCGAGAACACGGGGCTGGAGGCCGACAGGCCCGCGGCGGTCAGGGGACGCTGAACGCCTCCCTCGGCGGACAGCAGCCAGAGGCGCGTTTCAGACTCGTCGCTTTCGACATCGTAGGACGTCACCGGCACGACCACATGGCCACCGGCCGGCGAGATCACCGGCGAACCGACCCGGTCCATCTGCCAGAGCACCTCGACCGACAGCGGCCGGTGCTCGTCGGCCAGCACGGCCCAGGGCAGCAGGCACAGGAGAAGCAGCAGGGTTTTCTTCATCGTCTTTCCCTCTTGGATTTTCATCGTTTCGATCCCGCCATCATGGCGCGGGCATCGGTTCAGTACAACTCGAGCCGGCTCACGTCCATGGTGTAGGCCGAGGCCGCCGTGTCGTTGGACACGTCCTCGATGTTGAGGGTGCCTTCCATCCAGAACGCGTCCCAGATATTGACCATCGGGATGGCCTCTTCCAGGCGGCCGTAGATGATCTGGTTGGCGGGCGGCGGCGGCACGTGGATGCAGGCACCGAAGTAGGGCACCAGGAAGAACTCCTTGAGGTTGCCCTCACCGTCGGTCTCGATCGGCACCACGAAGCCCGGGATGCGGACTTCGAGGCCGTCGAGTTCGGGCACGGTGCGGAAGCTCTGGAAGGGTTCCGGCGCACCGAAGCCCGAGTGGTCGACGTTGGCCGAATCCTGTAGCCAGGCGTCGGCCTCTTCCTGGGGCATCAGCTCCATCCATTCCAGCTCGCGCGGCTCGGCAGCCAGCGGCAGGGCCAGGCTGGCCAACAGGGCGCCGATCAGGGCTCTCGAGATCATCGAAGTCATTGGGGTCATCCTCGTTTCGTCATGATGGTCGGACCTGCAAGCGGCCCGCCGAGTTCGGTTACATGCGCACCTGCATGCCATCGGCCAGGGTGCGGCGATAGGCCAGCAGGGCAGGCAGTGCTCCGGCCAGCAGGCCGGCGATCCAGATCAGTCCCAGCCATTGCCACAACTCGGCGGCGGGCCAGCTCAGGCCGATGTGCAGACCGAGTTGATCGAGCAGGAAGGGCGCCGCGGCCAGCTGCACGCCGTAGGCCAGGGCGAGACCGGCCAGGATGCCCGCGGCGGCCAGCAGACCGGCTTCGAACACCAGCAGGCCGGCGATCTGCAGGGGGCGCGCCCCGTTGGCGCGCAGGATGGCCATCTCCCGCCGGCGCTCGTTCAGGGTGCTCAACAACACGGTCAGCATGCCGAGCAAACCGGCGGCCACCACCAGCCAGGCGACCAGGCGCAGCACCTGTTCGGCGAGACCGGTGATTCGCCACAGCTCCTGCAGGGCGATGCCGGGCAGGATGGCGGTCAGCGCCTCCTGTCGATACTCGTTGACCCGGCGCTGCAGACCGAACACGGCCGCGCGGGTCTTCAATCCGATCAGGATGGCGGTGATCGCGTCGGGCCGGAGCTCGTCGAGCTGGGCCCGGGCTTCCGTTGGATCGACGCCGCTGCCGGGTCGGCGCGCGCCGCTCTGCCAACCGATGTGCATGGCTTCGTGGGCCTGCAGGGAAATGTAGAGCTGCTGATCGACGGGCGTGCCGGTCGGGGCCAGAATGCCCGCCACGCGGAAGGGCAGATCATCGTGCAGCTGCTGCAGGCGGACGCTCGCCGTGCCATGCGCGAGCACCAGCTCGTCGCCGAGCCCGTGGCCCAGATCGCGCGCGACCTGGTGGCCCAGCACCACATCGAAGAGATCGCCGAAGGCACCACCCTCGGCCAGCCGCAGGGCTTCGCGATCGCCGTAGCGGTAGTGCTCGAAGAAGGCCTCGCTCGTGCCGACCACGCGGTAGCCCTGATAGGAATCGCCGAGGGAGATGGGAATCGCCCAGTCCACTTCCGCCACATTGCTCAAGCCTTCATAGCTTTCCCAACTGACGTTGTTGGACGGATCGCCGATGCCGAAGACCGAATAGAGCAGCAGCTGGACCGGTGAGGTGCGCGCGCCGACGATCAGATCGGTACCGGCCACGGAGCGGGTGAAGCCCTGGCGGACCTCGACCCGCAGCTGCTCGACGAGCACCAGCAGGCCGATCGACAGGGCGATGGTCAAGACTGTCAGCGCGACGGTTGCCCGGCGATTGATCAAGGAGCGAAAGGCCAGACTCGGCAGGGTCATGCCATGACCTCCGCTCGGTTCAACTCCGGCAGGCTGAGCTGGCGATCGAAGCGCTCGGCCAGGGCCAGATCGTGGCTGACGAAGAGCAGGGCACTGCCGGCCGCGCTGGCCTGCTCGAACAACAGGTCGATGAAGCGCGAGCGCCGATCGGCGTCCAGGGCCGAAGTGGGTTCATCGGCCAGGATCAGCTCGGGCCGGCCGATCAGGGCCCGGGCCGCCGCCACGCGCTGCTGCTGACCGACGCTGAGCTGGCCGGCCTTGCGCTCGCAGAGCGCCGGCGCCAGGTCCATGGCCTGCAGCAGATCGCGGGCGGCCTGCTCGACGGCGCCGGCGCGACCTGCGCGAGCCTTCGAGAAGCGGCAGGGCAAGGTGACATTGGACAGGACGTCGAGCCAGGGCAGCAGGTTGAACTGCTGGAAGATCACGCCCAGATGGTCGGCTCGCATCCGATCGCGCTTCGGGCCGGACAGGCGCACCAGGTCCTGGCCCATCAACTCGATCCGGCCCTGCTCGGGTCGGACCAGCCCGCCGATCAGGGCCAGCAGGGTGGACTTGCCGGTGCCGCTGGGGCCGTGCAGGAAGACCTTCTGTCCGGCTTCGATGTTCAGGCGATTCATGATCAGGACCGGGCGGTCCGCACCCGGCCAGGTAAAGCGCAGATTCTCGAGTTCCAGAAGACTCATGGTCAGGCGACTCGCCTCAAGGCTGCAGGTCGACGCGGATCCGGCCGGGCCCGAGGGTGATCCGATCCGCGCGCGTCGCGGTCAGCAGGTCCAGCCGGATGGATTCGTTGGCCGGATAGGCTTCGAACAGGTCGAGCTCCAGCCAGGTCAGCGCTTCGGGAACACGACAATCGAGCTGGAACGTCAGTTCGAAGGCACCGTGTTCGTCACCCCCATGATCATGTTCATGTGCATGGTGATGACGGTGCGCCGAGCCATCCTCCGGGGCTTCGAGGCCGGGCGTGTCCAGGGTTAGTTCCTGGCGCTGGCAATCGGCGGCTGGTGGCGTTGTAAGCCAGGCCGATTCCTCGAGGTGGCGGACGGTCGCGTCCAGCGCCGAGCGCTGCGCCTCGTTGACCGGCGCATGCTCGAAACCGAGCAGATTGTGGGCCGGAATCTGAAGGCTGAGCTGCACGCTCGATCCGTCCACCGCCAGCTGGCCCTCGGCCTGGCCGTGGACATGCGCCGCGTGCTGGCGGACCGGAGCGTCGAACTGAGCGAAGGCGCCGACACTCGGCACGAGCAGGGATAGAAACATCAGGCAACGCATCGAGCAATCTCCAGGCAGATCAGGGCTGGCGTTACAACATAACAATGGTACCGCAAGGCCGTCGTCGACGCGCGCGATCCAGTCAGGAAAAGGCCCGAAGCCGGCCGCGTCATTTGAACGGAATAGTGACTTGGCGCACAATGTCGCGCTAACCAACAACAAGCATCCGCGAGGGAGCGGTCCTGTCATGCAAACTACCTCCATCCATGGAATGTGGTCGTCGCGCCTGGCCTTCATCATGGCCGCCACCGGTTCGGCCGTCGGCCTGGGTAACATCTGGCGCTTCCCCTACATCACCTCCGAGAACGGTGGCGGGGCCTTCGTCCTGATCTACCTGTTCTGCATCCTGATCGTCGGCATGCCGATCATGTTCTCCGAGATCGTGATCGGCCGGCGCGGCCGCATGAGCCCGATCAACTCCCTGCGCGAACTGGCCGCCGATGCCGGCGCCAGCAAGAGCTGGATGGGCCTGGGCGTCCTCGGCGTGATCGCGGGCTTCCTGGTGCTTAGCTTCTACTCGGTGGTCGCGGGCTGGACCCTGCACTACGGCTTCCTCTACGCCAAGGAACTGGCGGGCGGCGTCGGCGTGACCGACCCGACGGCCAACTTCACGGGTCTGCTGGCCAGCGCCGGCGAGATGACCTTCTGGCACGGTGTATTCATGGTCATGACCGTGGGCGTCGTCGCCTTCGGCGTGGAGAAGGGCCTGGAGCGCGCGGTCAGCGTGCTGATGCCGGTGTTGTTCGTGCTGCTGCTGGTGCTGCTCGGTTACGGCATGAACACCGGCCACTTCCAGGAGGCCGTCGGCTTCCTGTTCAAGCCGGACTGGTCGCAGGTCTCCGGCGGCATGATCGTGACCGCCATGGGCCAGGCCTTCTTCACCCTGAGCCTCGGCATGTGCGCCATCATGACCTACGGCGCCTATCTGCCTTCGGGTGTCAGCGTGCCGCGCGTCGGCACGACCGTGGTCATCGCCGACACCCTGGTCGCCGTGGTGGCCGGCCTGGCGATCTTCCCGATCGTGATTTCCTTCGGCATCGACCCGGCCGGCGGTGGTCCGGGCCTGATCTTCACCTCCCTGCCCCTGGCCTTCGCGGAAATGCCCTGGGGCATTCCCTACGGCATGGCCTTCTTCCTGCTGCTGTCCGTGGCGGCCTGGACCAGCTCCATCTCCCTGATGGAACCGGCCACGGCCTACCTGGTCGAGTCGACGAACCTGTCGCGGAAGACCGCCGCGCTCTGCGTGGCCGGACTGGCCTGGACCCTGGGCCTGGCCAGCGTGTTCAGCTTCAACCTCTGGTCGGAAGTCCGCATCGGCGGCCGCGACATCATGAGCGCGATCGAATACGTGGCCAACGACATCATGCTCCCGATCGGCGGCCTGCTGACGGCCGTCTTCGCCGGCTGGATCCTGTCGGGCAAGATCACTCGCGAAGAGCTCGGCGAGAAGATGCCGAACTGGGCCTACAGCGCCTGGCTGTGGCTGACCCGCGTCGTCACGCCGGCGATGATCCTGGTCGTTCTGGCCAGCCTGCTGGGCATCATCTAAGTGCTCACGGCGCTGCACGAGCAGCGCCTCGAGGCCGTCTACCGCGCCCTGCTCTCGAGCGGGGCGCGTTCGGTTCTGGACCTCGGTTGCGGTTCGGGCAGCCTGCTGGCCCGACTGCTCGAATCCCCTCGCTTCGAACGCCTGCTCGGCATGGATCGCTCCGAACTGGCGCTGGCCGCGCTGCGCCAGACCCTCGACCCTGCGCGCTCCGAGCGTCTTCGTCTGGTGCAGGGTTCCTGGACGGACTACCACCCGGACTGCCTGGGCCATGAGGCGGCCTGCCTGGTCGAGACCATCGAACATCTGGACCCCAGGCAACTCTCCGGCATGGAAGCCCTGGTCTTCGAGCGCTACGGTCTCGCCACCATCGTGCTGACCACGCCCAACGCCGATCACAATCCGCTGCTCGGCCTCGGTCCGGGTGAGTTCCGCGATCCCGATCATCGTTTCGAATGGTCGAGGCAGCGCTTCAGGCGCTGGTGCCGACGGGTGGCGGAGCGCTATGGCTATCGCCTTCGCATCGATGGCATCGGGGAGGAGGATCCCGAGTTCGGGGCGCCGACGCAGATGGCGGTGTTCAGCAAGGGGGGCTGAATCGATCTTCCCGGGAATCGTCAGGCTCTGGACTGAACCACGAAGGCACGAAGGGCACGAAGGAAATCAAGAACCGTCCTGATTATGCATGAGCCTCAGCCAGTCCCGGAAAAGCATGAACCGCAGATTACGCAGATGAGCGCAGATGATCCGAATCTGCGTAATCTGCGTAATCTGCGGTTGCTTCTGTTGAAGCCTGAGATGGATACGTAATCAGGAAAACCGTTGGATGTTCAGGCCAGCGGCCTGGTGGCCAGAATCACGGCGCGCAGGGGGGCCGGGTGGCCTTCGATGGTCCGGCTCGGATCGTCGGGGTCGAGGGCATTGGCCAGGGAATGGAAGGGCATCCAGTCGGTGCTGCGTTGTTCTTCCACCGTGGTGAGCGTGCGATCGACACATCGGGGCGCGTCGAAGCCGGCCTGTTCGAGCCAGTCGAGCAGGCGCGGGACCGTCGGCAGGGCATGCACGTTGCGCATGTTGGCGTAGCGATCCGGCGGGTCGAGCTGGCGATCGTCCTCGCCGGGAATGATCAGGGTCTCGAGGACCAGCTGACCGCCCGGGCGCAGGCGCGCTTTCAGGCGGTCGAGGTGATCCATCGGGTCACGCCGATGGTAGAGCACGCCGAAGGAACAGACCGTGTCGAAGTCGTTCAGGGCCGGATGCAGATCTTCCAGCGTCGAGGCCAGCAGCAGGTTCGGCGCGGGACCGGCGAAGTGGCTGATCGCCTCGTGCTGGTGGATGAACAGCTGGGTCGGGTCGCAGCCGACGACGGCCTCGGCGCCGGCCGCCAGCATCGCCCAGCCGAAGTAGCCGTTGCCGGCGCCGACGTCGAGGACACGATGCCCGCTGAGATCGACATGTGGGGCGATCCGCGCCCACTTCCAGTCCGAATGCCATTCGGTCTCGATGTCCACGCCGCCCAGGCGAAGCGGTCCCTTGCGCCATGGAATCAGGGCCCGAAGCGCTTCGGCCAGCTGTTCAGGCTTCGGCGCGGCGCGGCCGGCCACCAGGACACCGCCTTCGATCGACCAGCCGGTATCGACTGCCGGCAGCTCGTTCAGCACCGCGTTCCAGCGCTCGTGGTCACCGTGCGCGATGCAGCGACTCCGATGTGCCTCCTCGATCTCGGCCGCCACCGAATCACCGACCGTCCCGATCAGCCAATCACGATGGACCGCGCCGAGATTCATTGCACGGCATTCGGCAGGCCGACCTCATAGGCCGGCGAGAACAGGAAGGGAATGGCGTAGCGTCTGACGATCTGATCCTGGTAGCGGTCATCCACGGGGCCATCGACCTCATCCCCCTCGGGATTCCAGATGACTTCCAGCGTGTGCAGACCCGGGCTCAGCCCGTCCAAACCAACCACGCCGGTCAATCCGCGCAGATTGAGATCGAAGCGCTCGGTCGGAATCAGCGACTGCGGATCCAGGACGCGACCATCGAGGGAGACGCGCCAGATCCGGCGAAGACAATCGAGGCGATCATCCTCGGGCCCGCACTGACGCTCGAGCATCAGATTGTCGCGCAGCGGCTGGTACGGCAGGAAGACCCTCATCACCGTCTGCGACTGAACGAAGCTATCGATCATCGGATACAGGCGCATCCGGTCCCGAAGGCTGCGCTGATCTTCGTAATAGGTGCTTCGCATGCCCTCGGCGACGGTCGCATCGTCGAGGTAGGTGAACTCGTTGCTCAGGCTGAACTGCGTCCAGGCAGCGTATCGGAACTGGCCGAAGGTAATGATTCCGGTCACACCCACGATCAGGCACAAGGCAAAGATGAAGGGCCGGGTGTTGGTTTGCAGGACCAGCTGCACGGGCAGAATGAGTCGCTGCGGCCAGATCCAGCCGAGGAAGCGGTTCAAGGCGCGAATCAAGGCCTGGAATGCGCGCGTCCCGGCAAGCCTGGGGAACAGTCGGCCGATTCCGGCATCGAGCACCCAGAGCAGGATCGGAAGCCCCGCCAGCAGACTGACCAGGATGAGGCTGCCGATACCGAGCCCCTGATTCGTATGTCCCATGCGCTCACCGATGACGCCGGCGACCATCAGGGTAGAGATCATCAGCACGGCGATCCACAGCACACCGAGTGCGATCATGCTGATCACCGCGAACAGGGCGGAAGCAAAATGATCGGCGCGGGCGGTGGCCGCAGGCAAACTCGGCAGGTGCTCCCGATGATAGCGGCGAGTGAGCGGGCCAAGCCCGGACGCACGCGACCAGTTGATGCCATTCGGGAAGACGGTCTGAAGACCGATCAGACCGGCCCAGTAGGCACGAACCATCAGATGGATCGCGAAGCAGAATCCCAGGGAATAGAACAGGCCGGGCACCACGATCAGGGACAGATTGGTGGCGATCTGCATCATTGCCGAGTAATGGGCGAAGTTCTGCGACAGGCTCTCGAACAGCCAACCCGGCAGGGTAAACAGGGCGAAGGTGGTGAGGCCGGAAATGATCAGCTCGATTTCATCGGTTCGATCACGCAGGCGCTCGAGCTTCTGCGCATCGATGTCCTGCCTGGGTGCGCGCTCGACTTCGTTTTCCTCAGTCGTCGATTCAGTCACCATGCTCTCCACGCACGGCCGCGAAAGCCGCGAAGTTGAAGCACTGGAACCAGTCGATCACCTGATCGAAGCCGGCCTGGCGCAGACGGGCATGATGGGCCTCGCGGGTTTCCGGGACGAGAACGTTCTCCAGGGCCTGGCGCTTGCGCGCGATTTCCAGGTCCGAATAGCCCTGGGCGCGCTTGAAGTCGTGGTGGTGCGTGTCCAGCCAGGCCTGCGTGGATTCGAGCTCGAAGGCCAGCTTCTCGGCCAGCAACAGCACGCCGCCGGGCCTTAGTCCCCGCGCGATCTTCGCGAGCAGGGCAGACCGACGTTCGGGCGCGATGAACTGCAGGGTGAAGTACATCATCACCACCGACGCGTTTTCGATCGGCAGTTCACAGGCGTCCGCCTCGAGCACTTCGACCGGCACACGCGAGTTGTCCGCGGCAAGGATTTCTCGGCAGCGCTCGACCATGTCCGGCGAGGTGTCGGCGGCGATGATCTCGACCTCGTCCACGCCCACGGCGCGGCGGGCGGCGAGGGTGGCGGCGCCGAGGGAACAGCCCAGATCGTAGATTCGGCTACCGGGCTGCACCGCGCGGCGCACCATCAGGGGGGTGAGTTCGAGGAGCAGCCGATAGCCCGGCACCGAGCGTTCGATCATGTCGGGGAAGACGCGCACCACGGCCTCGGAAAACTCGAAGGGCGCTGCCGGGCCCTGGCCCTGGGTATAGATGCGGTCGCGTTCGCTCATGGCCGACTCCCGTTCAGGCCAGGCGCTGGATGGCCGGCACCAGCAGGCTGCTCAGACCGATGTCGGACTCGGGGGCGTTAACCGAATTGGTGCAGACCACCCGGGCCACGCCGGCATGGCGTAGCAATTCGCGGGATCGATCGCCGAACAGACCGTGGACGGCCACCACGACGGGTGCCGGCAGACCTGCGTCGAGCAGATGGCGCGTGGCCTCGGCCACGGTCGCACCGGAGGAAATGATGTCGTCGACCAGCACGGGCGTGTGGGTCTCGAAGCCGTCCAGATCGGGCACGCTCTGCTCCACGTCGCGATCGCCATGGCGAACCTTGCTCATCACCCGCCAGGGCAGTTGCCGGGGTTCGGCCACGGCGCGCACCCATTGTTCGCTCTCGCCGTCGGGCCCGATCACCAGCGGGTTATCCACCGTACCGGCGATCCAGTCGCCCAGGGCCGGGGCGGCGGCCACGACTTCGGAATCGAGCGCGTAGATCTCGTCGAGGCTGTGATAGCGATGCAGATGCGGGTCGACGGTCACCAGCCAGTCGAGATGATCGGACAACCAGCGCGCGAAACTGCGCGAGGTCAGGGCCTCACCGGGGTGGAAGCGGCAGTCCTGGCGCATGTAGGGCAGGTAGGGACAGATCAGACCGACGCGCTCGGCACCCAGATCGCGACACAGATCGGCCGTGAACAGCAGGCCCGGGATCTTGTCATCCGGACGATCGAGTGTGGCCACGAGGGCCACGCGTCGGCCGCTCAGATCGGCGTCGAGACGCAGATAGCTTTCCCCGTCGGGAAAGCGCCTGAACTCCAGATCGAGCAGGGGAGCATCGAGCTGTTCGCTCAGGGCATGGGCCAGGGGCTCGTTGCCCGGCAGGGCGATCAGGCTCAGTGCGGCTAGGTCTTTTCCATCCATGGCCGAATTCTTACACGAAAGAGGGAGGGGGGTGGCTCGGAGGGGGCTGGTCGGCAGCGGCGGTGAAGGGCGGATCGGCTTGGGTGCTTGCTGGAAGTTCCTTGGAGCTTTGCTGCATGCCGGCGGTTTCTGGGCTTCGACGCTGCTTCTGAGACTGGCAGGTGTAGGAGGGCTCCCGAAGTAGCTATGACGTCAAGGGAAAGCTGCCGCGACCTTCACCGCCGCTGCCGACCACCCCCCTCCGCGCTGATGATTACTTGCGAAAGGCATTGGAGCTTCGATTCGGATGCGAAGCTGGTTGATCGCTCGGTCTACTCTAGGCGGATGATGTCGCCGTTGCTGGCGGCGAACTCGCGGGCGTAGCTCAGCTCGCCCGAGGCTTCGGCATGGATCGTGAACAGGGGCTGCTCGCGGACGACCCGGTCACCGAGGTGGACGTGCAGCTCCACGCCCGAGGCCGGAGCCGCCGGGGCGCCGGCCAGCTTGGCGACTCGGCCGAGGCGACGATTGTCGAATTCGGCCACCACCCCGTCGCGCGGTGCCAGGATGCCGAAGCTGCGCTTGGCCACGGTCGGGTCCCGCATGCCACCCTGGGCCTGGCAGATCGCCTCGAACTTCTTCGCCGCCCGCCCCGAACTCAGGGTCTCTTCGGCCAGGGCGTAGCCGCCGCCCTCGGGGGCGGCTCCGGCCAGTTCCAGCAGTTCGGCGGCCAGGGTCAGTGCGCGCTGACGAAGGTCTGCCGGCGCATCGGCCTGGTTGTCGAGCACGGCCAGGATGTCGCGGGCCTCGAGGGCCGGGCCGATGCCCCGGCCCACCGGCTGGCTGCCGTCGGAACGCACGATCCGGGTCTGGAGTCCGAAGGCGGCGGCCACGCGGGCCAGTCGTTCACCCAGGTGTTTGGCCTCGGCTTCGGAACGGATCTTGGCGGTCTTGCCATAGGGCAGGTCCAGCACCAGATGGCTGGAGCCGGCCGCGACCTTCTTCGACATCACCGAGGCGATCAGCTGATCCTCGGCGTCGAGGTCCATCACGCGAGCCACGCGAATGAGCATGTCGTCGATCGGGCTCAGACGGACCGAACCGCCCCAGACGACGCAACCCCCTTCCTTCTCGACCACTCGGCGCATGGCCGGCAGGTCGAGATCGACGGGACACAGGGTTTCCATCGTGTCCGCGGTACCGGCCGGCGAAGTGATGGCTCGTGACGAGGTCTTCGGCATCCACAGTCCGCAGGCGGCAACGATGGAGACCACCAGCGGCGTGGTCCGGTTGCCGGGCAGGCCGCCGACGCAGTGCTTGTCGGCAATCGGCGTGCGATCCCATTGCAGGCGATCGCCCGCATCGACCATCGCGCCGGTGAAATCGATCAACTCGCGATCATCCAGGCCGCGCGTCGCCATCGCGGTCAGGAACATCGCGATATGGATGTCGGCGTAGCGGCCAGCACCGATGTCGGTGATGATCGCGTTCAGATCCGACTTGGACAGCGGGCGCCCGAAAATTCGACCACGCACCAGACTGAGCGATTCCAGAGGTTGCGGATGACTCAGGTAGAGCTCGGCACCGTCCTCGACGTCGAGCAGATTCCAGGCCGACTCGGACAGGGCGGCGTCGCCGCGTTCGAGGAGCTCGGATTCGATCTGGTACAGGGTCGCGATGATGCGCCGATTGCCGGCCTGGATGCGGACCCGGGCATGGGAGCTGAAACCCTCCGAGCGACAGACCGGGCAATCGCGCCGGGTGATGATGACGGGCTCGTCGTGTGTGTCCAGCGCGATCCGCCGCGCGTGCAGCAGATTGCTGCCGTTTCCATTGGTCAAAGCAGATAGTCCTGATTCATCTCGGGGATGGTGGCCTCCCAGTCCAGCCGTTCACTGATGGCCAGACGAAGGGCATCGCTGGCTTCGGCTTCGCCGTGGACGATGAAGACCTGCTTCGGCGGCCGTTCCATCTGCTCGAGCCAGGCCAAAAGTTCCTCACGATCGGCGTGGGCGGAGAGCATGTCCAGGTTCGTGACCTCGGCCTTGACCGGCCAGTACTGGCCATGGATCTTGATCGATTCATCGCCCTGGACGAGCTTTGCCCCGCGGGTGCCGCCGGCCTGGTAGCCGGTGAACAGGATCGCGTTGCGCGCATCGGGTGCATAGACCTTCAGGTGATGCAGTACCCGACCGCCCGTGGCCATGCCCGAACCGGCGATGATGATCTTCGGCATCGGATCTTCATCGAGGGCCCGCGACTCCTCGGCTTCGTGCACGTAGGTGGGGAGGGAGCAGGCGGCTTCGGCTTCCTTTCGAGTCAGTCGGTGATCATCCGGGTGATCGGCGAACACCTCGGTGGCATTGATCGCCAGCGGGGAATCCAGGTAGACCGGCACCTTCGGAATTCGACCGGCATCGAGCAAGCGGCGCAGATGATGGAGGACCAACTGGGTGCGGCCGACGGCAAAGGCCGGAATGATCACGCTGCCGCCGCGGGCGACGGTGCGCTTGACCACATCGGCCAGGGCGTCTTCCGGGTCGGCGCGATCGCGCAGTCGGTTGCCATAGGTCGATTCGATGACCAGCACATCGACCGCGGGTGGCGGATCCGGAGGCGGGATGGTCGGGGAATCGGGAGGGCCAAGGTCTCCGCTGAACAGGAACTGCCGTCCATCGACGCGGATCAGGGCGCTGGCCGCGCCCGGGATGTGTCCGGCGCGCTGGAAGATCAGCTCGGCGTCCCGACTGAGGGCAAAGGGGTGGTGAAAGGCCAGCGGTCGGAACTGGTGCAGACAGTTCTCGGCGTCGCGCTTGGTGTAGAGCGGCTTGGCGGGCTGATGCCGAGTGTGTCCGTACTGGTTGGCCAGGGCCGCGTCCTTTTCCTGGATGAAGCCGCTGTCGGGCAGCAGATGTCGGCACAGGTCCCGCGTCGTGGCGGTGGACAGGATCTCGCCCTTGAATCCGTCACGACACAACACGGGCAGATAACCGGAATGGTCGATATGCGCATGGGTCAGGATGACGCGATCGATCTGGTTCGGCTTGATCGGCAGCGGTGCCCAGTTGCGCATGCGCAGGTTCTTGTAGCCCTGGAACAGACCGCAATCGATGAGGAAGCGTCGCCGGCCGACGCGCAGCAGAAACCGCGAGCCGGTGACCGTGCCGACGGCGCCGAGAAAATTCAGCGTGACCTTGGGGCGTTGACGTCTAGGGTGCAAAGCGATCTCCGTAGATGCTTTCCAGGGCCATCGCCAGGTTCGGGTCACTCACGCGAACGATGAACAGGCCGCGATTGAAATCCGAGACCAGCAACAGATTGTTGGCGAAGAAGGGGAACACGTTCCAGGCACCGCTGAAACCGTTGCCATCCTCGTTCGGGTAGGTATCGAACCAGGCCACTTCCTCGAGGTTGGCGGTGGCCGGGTCCTTGATGTGGAGCACGCGCAGGCCGCGTTTGTAATTGGCCTGGAAGACGTAGTCCCCGATGACGTACTGGTTGTGATCGATGGCCGGACCGTCGGCGATGTACTCGGCGGGCGGGTCGCTAACATCCAATTGCGCAAAATCGAACACCAACGTCCTTGTCCCAGGAAGATTGTAGGTGGTTTCATCCAATTCATCGTCGAGGAAGAAGTAACGGTGGTCTTCCGTCAACCAACCCTGATGGGTATAGCGAAATTGCGGGTAGGAATGCCGACCAATAAGGCGTGGTGCCTCTTTATCAGTTACGTCAACTACATCCAAAGAAGTTTCGTTGCTGGCAAAGCAGATTTCGTTTCCCTGGTACCGTTCGTCCGGGCCACGGTAGATGACGCACTGGACGTCATGGGTATAGCCTTCGCTGGCAAAGCAGCCGGCAAAGCTCGGGTTTTCCGGATCCCGGACATCGATCATGTGGAGGCCACCCGCACAGGTGTCCCCACCGACCGTGTAGGCAAAGCCGGACTCGGTATTGATGGCGATGTTATGGGCCGAATTGAACTGATCGTAGCGGGTGACGGCGGCGAAGGTCTGGGGTGGACGCTCCTCCGATGCGAGCAGATTCCTGAGATCGAAGACCTGCATGCCCTGGCCCATGACCGAATCGGCCACGATGAAGGCATGGTGCCCATAGGTCTTGATGTCGGTCCAGACCGAATTCGAGACGCCGGCCGGTCGCGGTAGATTGCCGAGGTAGACGGGCGATTCGGGAACGGTCACTTCGACGAAGGCGACCCCGTTCGACCGCCCCATCAGGGCGAACAGACGACCGCTATCCGGATCGCGCCAGCCCCAATTGTCCGACCCCGTCCCTCCGCCGATGGCAGGCAACTCGACCCAGCCGGCCAGACCGATGCCCTGGCATGGGAATTGATCGGCGAAACCCTCGACACAGTCCCGGGGACCGTTGAAGCGGTAGTCGATGGTCTGCTGCATGTGCATCTGGTGCGCCAGGCTGGCGAAATCCAGATCGGGATGCTCGACGGCCAGCACTTCGGCACGGTCCGCCGTGAAGCAGGCCCAGGCGACGAGCGGCAGGCTGAGCAGACTGGTCACGAGAGCGACCCCGAATTTATTGTGCAAGAGGTTCAGGGGCATGGAATTCGATTCTCGGTGGTTTCGTTTCGGGTCGGTGCGCGTGCGGCCGGGTCGAGGAGTTCCGCGAAGCCCTGCAGCAGCCGCGGCCCGGCCGGTGTTTCGACGAGCGCGGCTTCGAGCGCCCGCGCATCCTGTTCCTCCTGGTCAAGCGCATCGGCCCGCAGGCGCAGATAGCTGGCCATGATGGCCGGGCTGAATTCCGGGTGGAACTGCACGCCCCAGGCCCTGGGGCCGAAGCGCAGGACATGGTGCGGGTCTCCCGGGCTGTCGCCGATGATCTCGGCACCCGGGGGCGGGGAGAGCACGACTTCGAGATGCGTGACCTGCATGAACTGCTCCGGCACGAAGGCGCCCGTCAGGACGTCTTCGGAGTCGAGGAAACGCACGCGCTTGCTTCCCATCCGACGGCCGGCCGGATTGGGGCCGACCCGACCACCCAGAGCATGGGCGATGAGTTGGTGTCCATAGCACACGCCGAGCAGGGGTCGCTGCTCGGCGTGGATCTTTCGCAGCCAGGCCGCCGCGCGCTCCGACCAGTCGAGGCGGTGTGAGACCATCGCCGGTGAGCCCGTGACGAGGACGCCGACGCCGGGATCGAGTCGCTCCGGCAACGGCTGCCCCGCTTCGGCGTTGACCACCTCGACTTCGCTGCCGGCGATGCCCAGCCCGGCAACGAACCAGTCTTCGAAATCACCATGCTCACGCGCAATCGGGGCCGGAGCCGAGCCGGTCTTGAGGATCAGGAGACGAATCATCCCTGCATCATAACGCCGGTCGGGACGCTCAGCCATCCATCGATGATCGGCCAGGACTCCCAAGGGCCCCGGGCAGGCCGGTATACTTGCTGGTCGTGTTTCGATAACGGGCCTCGACCGTGAATTTTCAGGACTTCATCCGCACCCTGGACCGCTACTGGGCCGAGCAGGGTTGCGTTCTGACCGCGCCGCTGGATCTGGAAGTCGGCGCCGGCACTTTCCACCCGGCCACCTTCCTGCGATCGATCGGGCCCGAGCCCTGGTCGTCGGCGTACCTGCAACCCTGCCGTCGTCCCACGGACGGTCGCTACGGCGAGAACCCGAACCGGCTCCAGCACTACTACCAGTATCAGGTGGTGATGAAGCCCTCGCCCCTGAATTTCCAGGAACTCTACCTCGGCTCCCTGGACGCGGTCGGCATCGACCCGGAAATCCACGACATCCGTTTCGTTGAGGACAACTGGGAATCGCCGACCCTCGGTGCCTGGGGCCTGGGCTGGGAGGTCTGGCTGAACGGCATGGAAGTCACCCAGTTCACCTATTTCCAGCAGGCCGGCGGACTGGAGTGCCGCCCGGTGATGGGCGAGATCACCTACGGTCTGGAGCGCCTGGCGATGTATCTGCAGGGCGTCGAGTCGGCCTACGACCTGGTCTGGACCGAGGGCCCGAACGGCGTGGTGACCTATGGCGAGGTCTTCCATCAGAACGAGGTCGAGCAGTCGGCCTACAACTTCGAGCACGCCGACACGAAAAGCCTGTTTGCCTGGTTCGATACCTGCGAAGAACAGGCGCGCGCCCTGGTCGAGGCGGGACTACCGCTGCCGGCCTACGATCAGGTACTGAAGGCCTCGCACACCTTCAACCTGCTCGATGCGCGGCAGGCGATATCCGTGACCGAGCGCCAGCGCAGCATCCTGCGCATCCGTGACCTGTCCCGACTGGTGGCCGAAGCCTACTATGAGCGGCGCAAGTCGCTCGGCTTTCCGGGCCTGAAGCAGGAGGTGGCGGCATGAGCACTCGCGCCGATCTTCTCATCGAACTGGGCTGCGAAGAACTGCCGGCCCGGTCGATCGACCAGCAGCTGGATCTGCTCTGCGATGGCCTGCAGCGACGCCTCGTCGATGCCGGTCTGATGGACGAAGGGGCAGCCATCGCTCGTCTGGCGACGCCGCGCCGACTGGCGGTTCGTTTCAGCCAGGTGCTCGACCGCCAGGCCGATCGCGAACTCGAACGCAAGGGTCCGGCCGAGAACGTCGCCCTGGATGCCGATGGCAAACCGAGCAAGGCGGCCGAAGGATTTGCCCGGAGCCTGGGCAAATCCTTCGAGGAGCTGGACTGGCTGGAGACCGATCAGGGTCGCTGGCTCTACGCCCGGATCACCGAGCCCGGCAAGGCCCTCGATGAGCTGCTGGGCCCGATGCTGGAGGAGACCGTCAAGGCCATGGCCGGGGCCAGGTCCATGCGCTGGTCGGACCTCGACGAGCGCTTCCTGCGCCCGGTCCGCTGGTTGTGCGTCCTGCACGGCGAGCGAGCGATTCCCCTGTCGCTGTTCGGACTCAGCGCCGGCCGTCGCACCCAGGGCCATCGGATTCATGGGCCCGGCTGGCACGAACTGGCGTCGGCGAGCGACTACGAACGGGTGCTGGAAGCGGCCCATGTGGTGGCCGATCGTGATCGGCGCCGCGAACGCATTGCCTCGCAGGTCAGCACCCTGGCCGACAAGGCCGGCATGCGCGTCGACGACAATCCCGATCTGCTCGACGAGAACGTCGGCCTGACCGAATGGCCGGTGGCCGTGATGGGCAGCTTCGACGAAGCCTTCCTCGAGGTGCCCGAGGAAGCGCTGATCTCTTCGATGCAGCAGCATCAGAAATGCTTTCCGGTCCGAAATGTTGACGGGTCCCTGGCGCCCCGATTCATCGCCATCGCCAATATCGAGTCGAAGGACGAGACAGCGATGATCGCGGGCTTCGAGCGGGTCATTCGTCCGCGCCTTTCCGACGCGCGCTTCTTCTGGGATCAGGACCGCAAGCAGCGCCTGGCCGATCGGGCATCGCGCCTGGATGACGTCTTGTTCCAGGAAAAGCTCGGTTCGACCGGTGACAAGGCGGCGCGACTCGGCCAGCTGGGCCGGCGACTGGCCGAATCGCTTGCAGCGGATCCCGAGCAGGTCGCACGCGCGGCCAGCCTGTGCAAGTGCGATCTGCTCACGGAAATGGTGGGTGAATTCCCCGAACTGCAGGGCATCATGGGCCGTTACTACGCCCTGGCCGATGGCGAGAACGACGCCGTGGCCATGGCCATCGAAGAACACTACATGCCTCGCCAGGCTGGTGCCGAACTGCCGGGGACCCCGGCCGGTCAGGCGCTGGCCCTGGCCGATCGGCTCGACACGGTGGTCGGGATCTTTGCCGCGGGCAAGAAACCCAAGGGCGGAAAGGATCCCTTCGCGCTACGCCGTGCAGCACTGGGCATCGTCCGGATCCTGGAGGACTCGAACTGCGGCTTGAGCCTGGCCGAGGCGGTGGATCTGGCGGCCGAGGCCTTGGGCGAGCAGCTCGAGGTCGATGGCGACCTGAAGGCCGAGGTCGAACGCTTCATCTTCGACCGCCTTCGCTCGCACGCGGCCGAGGCCGGGATCGAAACGGCCACGATTCAGGCCGTCGAGGCCGGCAAGGCCGGATCGGTCGCCGACTTCATGGCTCGCGCCCGTGCGATTCAGGCCTTTGCCGACGACGAGCGGGCCGAGAGCCTGATTGCCGCCAACAAGCGAACCAGCAATCTCCTCAAACAGGCTGAAAACGAGCGAATCGGCGACGTTGATGCAATTTTGCTGCAGGACGACGCGGAAAAGCGGCTTTTTGCGGACATTCAGGCTGTGGAAACGGATCTGGAATCCGCCCTGGCCCGCGCGGACTATCCCGCCGCCCTCGCCGAGCTGGCCGGCCTTCGGGAAGGTGTCGATGCCTTCTTCGACCAGGTCATGGTCATGGCCGAGGACGCCCGTCTTCGCGCCAATCGTCTGGCGCTGCTGACGCGCCTGCGAGGCCTGATCATCGACATCGCCGACCTGGCCCGGCTGGGGCGCTGATCGATGCCGCGGTCGCGTGCGCCGATCCTGATTCAGCGCGAGCTGCTGCTGAACGGGGCCGAGCCATCGGCCGATGAACTCGAGCGCCTGGTGGCCTTTCAACGCCAGGGGCACTCGGTGCTGCTCGTGGCCATCCAGCCCGCTCGCTGGCGTCCGACCCGACGCCTGGTGGATCACGACCTCGCGCTGCAGCAGGATCTGCAGCAGCGCATTCGCCGCGCGGGCGCTGAATTGGACGGAGTTGTCTATCTGGAGGCCGGCCTGTTCAGCAGCAAGCGAGCCCGGCGGCGGGAGATCGATCAGCTCGCGGCACGCTACAACGTGGCGGCCGCCGATCTGGTGTTTCTCGGTTGCGAGCCGGCCCTGCTGGACCTGATCATCCGTTGCGGGGGCAAATCCCTGGCCATCGACTGTCGTGGCCCGAGTGGCTCGGTGCCGTTCAAGTCCCTGCAGGCCGGGCTCGAAAGCCTCTACCCCTGATCACCGAACGAGGACAGCGGCCCGCGCGTGGGAGCGCGGCCGCGTCGTGAAACAGGCCTCGAATCAGACGTCCAGGTTCGAGACCTGCAGGGCATTGTCCTCGATGAAGGCGCGTCGCGGTTCCACCTCGTTGCCCATCAGGGTCGCGAAGATCTCATCCGCCGCCACGGCATCCTCGATGGTCACGCGCAGCAGACGCCGGGTGTCCGGATTGACGGTGGTTTCCCAGAGCTGATCCGGGTTCATTTCACCGAGACCCTTGAAGCGCTGGAAGCTTCGGCCCTTGCGCGATTCGGTCATCAACCAGTCATAGGCTTCCGAGAATCGGCTGACCTGGGTCGACTGATTGCCGCGCTCGACGCGGCCGTCGGCACCGAAGAGCTCGGCCACGGCCCGTCCGATCCTGGCGAACTGCCGGTATTCGGGCGACTGGAAGAAGGTGGCGTCCAGGATCGTGTCCTGGACCACGCCCTGGGCATGGCGGGAAATCACGACACCGCCGCCGCCCAACGGCTTCAGATGCCAGACCACGCCCGCCGGCGTGGCGGCTTCCAGACGTTCCTTGAAGCGCTCGGCCCAGCCGTTGACATCGAAGCCGGGTTCGGTTGAAAACTCTTCGAAATCAACAAGTTGTTCGATAACGTCGGGGTCCTGACGCAGCTTCATGCGAGCCGCGACAGCCCGCGCCTGCTGGAAATCGGCCATCAGCTGGGCCAGGGCGGAGTCTTCCAGTGCCGGGCCATCCGCCGACGGATAGACACGGGCCCCATCGAGGGCGCGCTCGAGCATGTAGCGGTTCAGCTCGGCCTCGTCCTTCAGATACCACTCCTGCTTGCCCTGCTTGATCTTGTAGAGCGGCGGCTGGGCAATGTAGACATGACCCCGCTCGATCAGCTCGGGCATCTGCCGGTAGAAGAAGGTCAGCAGCAGGGTGCGGATGTGGGAGCCATCGACGTCGGCATCGGTCATGATGATGATGCGGTGATAGCGAAGTTTTTCGACGTCGAATTCATCCTTGCCGATCCCCGTGCCGAGCGCGGTGATCAGGGTGCCGACCTCGGCGGAACCCAGCATCTTGTCGAAGCGAGCCTTCTCGACGTTCAGGATCTTGCCCTTCAGCGGCAGAATCGCCTGGTACTTGCGGTTTCGGCCCTGCTTGGCCGAACCGCCGGCGGAGTCACCCTCGACGATGAACAGTTCGGACAGGGCCGGATCCTTCTCCTGACAATCGGCCAGCTTACCGGGCAGGCCGGCCACGTCGAGCACGCCCTTGCGGCGGGTCATGTCGCGCGCCTTGCGAGCGGCCTCGCGAGCGCGCGCCGCTTCGACCACCTTGCCGACGATCAGCTTGGCGTCGTTGGGATTCTCGAGCAGAAAGTCCCGGAGCTTTTCGGCCAGCACCGATTCGACCGCCGGTTTGACGTCGGAGGAGACCAGCTTGTCCTTGGTCTGCGAGGAGAACTTGGGGTCCGGCACTTTCACCGACAGAACGGCGATCAGGCCTTCGCGGCAGTCATCACCGGTGGTCTGGACCTTGGACTTCTTGGCCAGGCCCTCTTCTTCGATGTAGTTGTTCAGGGTCCGCGTCAGAGCCGCGCGAAAGCCCGCCAGGTGGGTGCCGCCATCCTTCTGCGGAATGGTATTGGTGAAGCAATACACCGATTCCTGGTAGGCGTCGGTCCACTGCAGCGCGGCCTCCACGGTGATGTCGTCGCTTTCCGCCGCGAAATGCAGGGTGTTCGGATGCAGCGGGCTCTTCTTCTCGCTCAGGTGCTGAACGAAGGAACGGATGCCACCCTCGTAGTGGAAATGGTCCTTCTTGCCGCTGCGCTCGTCGGCCAGGCGAATGCCGATGCCCGAGTTGAGGAAGCTCAGCTCGCGCAGACGCTTGGCCAGGATGTCGTAATGGAATTCGATGTCGGAGAAGGTTTCCGCGCTGGGCCAGAAGCGGATCTGGGTGCCGGTGCGATCGCTCTCGGAAATCACTTCCAGGGGCGCGTCGGGCACGCCCATGGTGTAGGTCTGATGCCAGCGCTGCCCCTGACGATCGATGGTCAGGGCCAGACGCTCGGACAGCGCGTTGACCACGGACACGCCCACGCCGTGCAGACCGCCCGAGACCTTGTAGGAATTGTCGTCGAACTTACCGCCCGCATGCAGCACGGTCATGATCACTTCGGCGGCCGACCGACCTTCTTCCTCGTGGATATCGACGGGAATGCCGCGGCCGTTGTCCTGGACGCTGACCGAGCCATCGTCGTGGAGGGTCACGCGGATGTCGTCGCAGTGGCCGGCCAGGGCTTCGTCGATGGAGTTGTCGACGACCTCGAAGACCATGTGATGCAGACCGGTGCCGTCATCGGTATCGCCGATGTACATACCCGGTCGCTTGCGGACCGCGTCGAGTCCCTTGAGGACCTTGATACTGCCGGAGCCGTACTCGTTTTCAGTCATTGTCGCTGCGCGTCGCCGAAGGGGTCGAAGAACTGCCAGAGTATAGCATCGACCGGCCTTTCCAGGCCCCTCGGCTGCCCCTCTCGGCCGCAAGGTTTCACGTGGAACAGTCCGAATCCGCGACACGAGGGAATCGAGGCCGGGCAGCCGCTCGTCGCCCCACCGGGATCGTGGGCGGCGCCGGAGTGAGACCAGGCCCCTTCGACGGCAGCGACCCGGGGCCGAAGCCCTCACTGCTGCGGTCGCACCGCCCCCTGTTCCACGTGAAACAACCGCGCCTCGATGTCGGGGGGCTCGGTGGCCGTGACCCAGGTCTGGAAGCGCTGCTCAGCCAGCCACCCCAGCACGCTTTCCAGATGGCGGCGATCGAGCTCGGACACGGGATCATCGAGCAACAGGAGCGGGGCCTGGCTTCCGTGTTGATCCAGGTGATGCAGCTGGGCCAGGAGCAAGGCCAGGGCCAGCAACTTCTGCTGCCCCCGGGACAACTCGACCGCCGCCGGATGCCCGTCGACCTTCAGAGCGAGATCGGCCCGGTGTGGGCCACGCTGGGTGAAGCCACGCTCCCGATCGCTGTCACGCTGCGCGCGCAGGGCGTCGGCAAGGGTTTCATCGACGGGGAAGCCGCGCCGGTACGCCAGCTGGACTTCGCCAGGCAACCGGATCCCGATGGTCTCGAGAAGACGCCGTACCGTGATCTCGAGGAGCGAGACCTGCTGACGCCGCAGGGTGTCGAGGCGTTCTGCCGCCGGCAGCATGGGCGCCTCCAGGGCGTCGAGCATGGCATCGCGAGCGCCGGATTTCAGGGCCGCATTGCGCTGCTTCAGGAGCCGGGCGTAGCGCTGCCAGGCCTCGAGGTAGTCCGGTTCCACGTGAAACAATTGCCAGTCGAGGTACTGGCGGCGACGATCCGGACCGCCATCGACCAGGCGATGGCTATCGGGCTCGATCAGCACGAGGGGGAGGGCGGCGGCGAATTCGCTGATGCGTTGGGAATCCCGGCCGCCGATGCGGCCGCGCCAGCCTTCGGGGCTACGCTCGACACCGAGGACCACGCCATCCTGTCTTTTCACGACGACACGGAGTTGCTCGGCACCGTGCTGGATGACGCTCCCGGGGCGAGCGGCGCGAAAGGAACGGCCGCGACCGACCAGGTGGATGGCTTCGAGGACGCTGGTCTTGCCAGCGCCGTTCTCACCATGGAGCCAGTTGATCACCGGCCCCGGAGACAGCGCGCCCGCCTGCAGATTGCGGACGCCTTCGATCGTCAGGCGTTCAACGGCCAAGGCTCGGGAACGCCCGTCGGTACTAGAGCTTCAAGGGCATGACGACCTGGCGGACGCTGTCGTCTTCGATCCCGGTCACCAGGCAGGAGCTGTTCGCATCGCGCAGGGCAATGCGCACCTTCTCGCCATCGATGGCGCCCAGGGCATCGAGCAGATAGTTCACGTTGAAGCCCACCTTCAGCTTGTCGAAGCCGTGCTCGGCCTCGACTTCTTCCACGGCCTCTTCCTGCTGCGGGTTGTGCGCCACCACACGGACCGTGCCCGGCTCCAGGTCAAGGCGCACGCCACGGTACTTCTCGTTGGACAGGATGGCGGCACGCTGCAGGGCATGAGTGATTTCGGCCCGGTCGAGAATGACGGCCTGGTCCGTTTCCAGCGGGATGACGGCTTCGTAGTCCGGGAAGCGACCGTCGATCAGCTTCGTGGTCATCACGATACGCTCCCGGTCCAGACGCAGGAAACCCTGACCGATCACCACGTTCAGCGGCTCGTCGATGTCTTCCAGGATACGGTTCATTTCGAGCACGCCCTTGCGCGGGACGATCAGGCTGCGCGCTTCTCCCTGGATGTCGGCCTGGGTTTCGGCCAGGGCCAGGCGGTGTCCATCCGTGGCCACGGCGCGAATCATGCCATCGCGAAACTCCAGCAACAGGCCGTTCAGGTAGTGACGCACGTCCTGGTGGGCCATTGCGAAGCCGGTCTTGTCGGCCAGCCAGCTCAAGCGGGCCTGACTGATCGGATAGCTGGCCAGGCTCTCGGCCTGATCACTCGACGGAAATTCCCCCGCCGGCAGGGTCGCCAGCGTGAAGCGACTGCGCCCGGCATGGATGGCCAGCTTGTCCTCATTGAGCTGGACGTTGACCTTCACGCCTTCGGGCAGGGCCTTGCAGATGTCGACAAGCTTGCGTGCCGGGACCGTGATCGCTCCCGTTTGAGCCACTTCCGCATTGGCTCGAGCCACCAGCTCGACCTCCATGTCGGTCCCGGTGATTCGCAAACCATCGTCTTGCGCATCGATCAGAAAGTTGGCCAGTACGGGCAGCGTCTGCCGACGCTCGACCACGTTGACGACCTGGGCAATGGGCGCAAGCAAGGCTTCACGCGCGATCGAGAATTTCATGGTTGCTCCTTGGCGGTTCGCGACGTCGTGTCACTGTTGTTTTGTTGATAAAGAAAAAAGACTAGTAGTAATAGGGCCTGTGAGTAAGCGAAGAACCCCATTTTTCCCTTGAAAATCAATGATCTGAGAAAGCACGACCCTCTGACTAAGCGAGCCCGCTTCCTGTGGGGCGAATGTGGATAACTTTCGCCTCGCGATTTATCCACAGTTACTCCACGGCTTCCGCGCAGGCTCATGAGGATAACTCCCGCGTCAGCCGCGCCCGATCTTCACGCAGACGGCCGTCGGTTTCGCACAAGGCCTCGATTTTACGACAGGCGTGCAGGACGGTCGTATGATCCCGGCCCCCGAAGGCATTGCCGATCTCGGGCAGGGAATGCTGGGTCAGGCTCTTGGCCAGGAACATCGCCATCTGTCGGGGACGAGCGATCGAGCGCGTTCGGCGCTTGGACAGCAGATCGGTGACTCGCAGCTGATAGAAATCGGCGACGGCCTTCTGGATGTTCTCGATCGTGATCATGCGATCGTGCACGGCGAGCACGTCGCGCAGGATCTCCTGGGTGTACTCGACGTCGATCGGCCGCCCGGAAAAGCGGGCGTTGGCGATCAGGGAATTGAGCGCGCCTTCGAGGTCGCGCACGTTCGAGCGCATGCGCTTGGCGATCAGGAAGGTCACCGAGTCGTCGAGTTCCAGATCGCGCTCCAGCGCCTTCTTCTGGAGAATGGCGACGCGTGTCTCGAAATCCGGCGGTTCGATGGACACGGTCAGGCCCCAGCCGAAGCGTGACCGCAGCCGCGCCTCGATACCATCGACTTCCTTCGGGTAGCGGTCGCAGGTCAGGATGATCTGCTGCTGCGATTCCAGCAGGCTGTTGAAGGTGTGGAAGAACTCTTCCTGGGATCGATCCTTGCCGGCGAAGAACTGGATGTCATCGATCAGCAGCGTATCGACCGATCGATAGCGGCGCTTGAAGGCATCGATGCTGTCACGTCGCAGGGCCTGGATCATCTCGCTGACGAACTTTTCCGAATGCAGGTACATGACCCGCGCGTCGGGATTGTCCGCAGCGATCTGATGCCCCGCGGCGTGCAGGAGATGCGTCTTGCCGAGACCGGTCGAGCCGTAGAGCAGCAAGGGGTTGTAGGCCTTGCCGGGCTTCTTGGCGACCTGACTCGCGGCCGCGAAGGCCAGCTCGTTGGAGTTGCCGAGGACGAAGTTCTCGAAGCGATAACGATCATCCAGGCCGTGCACGCCGCCGCGCTGGCGCGGCGCCTTGCTGGCGGTGACCCGGCGCGGCTGATTGCCGACCTCGATGAACACCTGATCGCGGGCGATGCCGTTGGCCGCGAAGAAATCGCGGATCATGCTGAGGTAGTGCTCGCTGACCTGGTCGCGCACGAAATCGTTGGGCGCCTGCAGGGCGACCTGATCGGGCTTGGACTCGTCCAGACGCAGTGGACGGATCCAGGTATTGAGTTCATCCAGCGGGACGTGGCGTTCCAGCCGTGCAAGGCACTGCTGCCACAGGTCCGCGCGCCGGGCGAGGTGGGCATCGTCGATCATGAAGCGACTAAGTTTAGGCAACCGGGGGCATTTTATCCACAGGCTCGAGCTCACGGTGTGGACTGTGCGCGCGAAGCCGCCGGCTTATTGACGCGCCGGCCTGAAAAACGATACAC